>JAAZLP010000010.1 GCA_012799265.1 Phyllobacteriaceae bacterium
CAAGCTGAAGCGCTCACCCGATCATCATCAGGGTGGGCGTTTTTACTTTGTAGTGTGCGGTGACTGGTAGTCGGTCGGCCAGATTGCTGTGCTCCGCGCTTCGTGCATGCGCGGCCGGTCTCGACCTGCATATCCTGCCACGAGCCGCACAACCTGACGGTCAGCCAGGAAACCTGCCTGACCTGCCACGAGACGGGCGAGTCGCATGATATTCGCATCTCGCGCCAGAGCCATGATGGCAGCGGCAACCTCGAACAGGGTATCGCCGTCGACATTGCCGCCAATCGGAAGCGCCTCTTCACACTGATGACCGACTATGCCCGCGAGGTTGTGGGCACGCCCATCGTTTTCGATGCAGCGCATCACCCCTACTTCTTTGCCGATCATAATGGCGATGGCCTGGCGGACCAGAACGATGGAGCGCCCGTTGCCTATGCCAATTGGACGCCGCGCCTGCTCGAGGCCGCCTATAACTGGAAGTTCGTGGGGGCGGATGCCGCGATCCACGTCCACAACCCCCATTATGCGCTTGAACTGCTCTACGATTCCGCGGTGGATCTGTCCGGGGCTCTGGAGATCGAGCTTACGGGAATGGCGCGCTGAACCCGCCGGCCCCTGCCAGCGCGCCGCCGGCTCACTGCTGGCGCACCGCCAAAACGTCGCAATCGACCTGTTCAAGGATTTCGACAGCCGCACTGCCAATCAAGGCGGCGGCCAGGCCGGAGCGGCCCGAAGATCCCACGACAACCAGTTCGATCTGCTTGTCGGCCACATATTTCGTGACATTGGAGGCGATGGGACCCATCTCGGCGACAACCTCCACCGGATCTAGCCTGGAACCGATTGTCTCGCGGAGCCAGTCCCGCGCCCGCTCCGTTTCGGCCGCCCGCATGTCCCTTTCGATATTGGCCATATCGTCGACCAGCCCCCTATAGGGGAGGTCAAAGGCATGGAACAGCGTGAATTGAGCGTTGGGAAACGCCGCAAGCGCCAACTCGACCGCCTGCCGCGACACCTCCGATAGATCGCTGGCGACGACGATGCGCTCATAGGGCTTATGCCCCCGTCGCTTGACCACCAGCACTGGCGCCGGCCCGTTTCGCACCAGCTCGACGACCATCCGGCCCAGCTTGTCGGCGCCGTAGGTCTCGTCATGGGCGATGCCAGTGACCACCAGTTCGGACGCCTGGTCCCGCGCGGCCGCCGTCACCAGTTCATAGGCATCGCCATTCTTGACCACCAGTGAGGCGCCGACCGCAGGCCAGTCGGGATATTCACGCGCAAGTTTGCGCTGGGCGATCGCCACCGGATCAGAGCGGCGCCAAGATGGCCCCTGGCTCCAGAACGTATATTGGAACGCCTCGACAGCATGAACGATCTGGATCCGCGCCTGCCAGGCCCGGACAAGCGCCATCGCACGATCATAGGCGCGATCGCTGCGGGAACTCAGGTCGGTCGCCAGCGTGATGTGCCGGGGCACAGACGGTTTGCTCATCGAAAAAGGTTCTCCTGTTGCGCCTTGGGGAGCAAGGCTAGGCATCGCTTCAACGGGGCCGATCGACCGGGCCGGATCGGATCGCCGTGCGGCGTCACGCCGGCGCTTGCCTAGCGAACGACCAGCACCGGGATGGTGGTATGCGCCAGCACCTCCGATGTCTGGCTGCCCAGCAACACCTTTTGCACGCCACGACGGCCATGCGAGGACATCACGATGAGGTCACAGCCGTTGAGCTTGGCGTATCTGACAATGGCCTCGGCAGGGGAGATGTCGATCTCATGGGCAAGCTCGGCCGCAATGCCATATTCGGAGCCGCGTTGCGCGATGGAGGCAAACCGATCCTTCATGATCGCTTCTATCTGCTGGTCATAGCGGGTGACGGGATCATCGATGCCGCCCATGCGCGCTGCACTCGCCATGTCCTGGCGCAGCGGTTCTGAAACGGACAGCACCGTGACTTTGGCATTGAGCGGCTTGGCCAGGGCCAGGCCCTGTTCAAGGCCCTTCTCGGCCAGTTCGGAACCATCGGTGGCGATCAAAATATGGGTATACATCGGCTTCTCCTCGCTAAAGAACTGGTACGGCATGCTGCAGCTACTGGTCTGAAAACAAGGGCAGACGCTGCCCTTAGGGTTCGAACGACTTGAGATAGGCGATGATTGCGGCGGCCTGCTCGGGGTCGAATTCGAATTCAGGCATGTCCGGATGGGCCGTCAGGCCTTCGACCAGCGCCTCGCTCAGCAATTCCACATCATAGCGCAGCTGCAGTTCCCGAAACGGCGGCGCGGGCGGAAACGGGCTCTGGCCGGTGGCCGCGATGGCATGGCAGTCCGCGCAGTACATGCCCACCAGCTCCTGTCCCATTTCCACGGGATCATATGGCTGCGCGGCGCCTGGGCCCGCGACGGCGAAACTGCCCATGGCCACAAGCACGGGCAGCATGGCGCGCAACAACAATCTCATGTTCTGGGTTCTCCTATTGGCAAGGCGGATGACCGGGGCGTGATACGCAGCGCCCGCAACGCATTCAAAATAACCGCCACGTCGATTGCTTCCTGCAGCAATGCCCCCTGCACCGGCGTCAGATAGCCAAAGGCGGCGGCAATCATCCCCAGCACCGACAGGCCAATGCCGGCCACGACGCTCTCCAGCGCAATCCGGCGCGCGCCCTGCGCGATTTCGACGCCGGGCAGCAGGCGATTAAGATGATCGACCAACAGCACGACATCGGCCGCTTCCGCCGATGCAGCCGCCCCGCGCGCACCCATGGCCACCCCCACATCGGCGGCAGCGAGAGCCGGCGCATCGTTGACCCCGTCGCCGACCATCATAATGGGGCCACGCTCACGCTCCGCCAGCACCAGCGCCACCTTCTGGTCTGGCGTCAGCTCGGCGTGGATGGCATCGAGCTCCAGGCCCTGGGTGACCGCTTCTGCCACCGCCTGCCGATCGCCGGTTGCCAGCACGATACGACTAATTCCCACGCCACGCAGCCCCGCCAACAGGCCCGGCGTTCCAGCCCGCAGGGCATCGGCCATGACGATATGCCCGGCCAGCTGACCGTCGATGGCCACCGCCACGAGGGCCGAGCCTACCGCCATGATCTGGCTTTCGGGCGTCGCTGCGCCGATGCGCGCGGCGACAAAGCCGGCGCTGCCCGCGACCACCTGGTGGCGACCAACCATGCCGGCCAGGCCCTCGCCAGGCATTTCCAGTACCTGCTGAGGAATTTCGAGGACAGCGCTCCGCGCGCGGGCGGCGCCGACAATGGCCCGCGCCATCGGATGCTTGGAGGCCTGTTCGAGGGAGGCGGCCAGTGCAAGCACCGCATCGGCCGTCACAGCCCCCAGCGGCTCGATAGCAACGATCTGGGGGCGCCCATCGGTCAGCGTGCCCGTCTTGTCCAGCACCAGGACTTTTATGCGCGCCAGGGCTTCCAGCGGCTTTGCCCCCTTGATCAGCACGCCATAATGGGCCGCGCGCGACATACCTGCTACCAAAGCCACCGGAACGGCAAGGATCAACGGACAGGGGGTTGCCACCACCAGCACGGCCACGGCGCGGATCGGATCGCCGCTCAACCACCATGCAGCAGTGGCGATGACGACCGTGACGCCCAGGAACAGCAGCGAGTAGCGATCCGCCAGCCGCGCCATCGGCGCCTTTGAGGTCTGCGCCGCCTCGACCAACCGGACGATGCCGGCATAGGTGCTTTCCGTAGCGCGCCGCGTGACCCGCAGGTCGAAGGCGTCGCCTGCATTGGTCGAGCCGCTCATCACCTCGTCGCCATCGTCCAGACGCACCGGCATGGATTCGCCCGTTAGCGCCGACTGGTCCAGCATGGCGCGCTGGCTCTGCACGGTTCCATCCACCGGCGCCACATCGCCCTGCCGGATCAACAGCAGGTCGCCCGGCAGGATATCGTCCAGTGGTTTTTCTTCGAGCGCGCCGTTGCGGTGCCTTGTCGCTGTCCGCGGCACGCGCGAGAGCAGGTCGGTCATTTCGCGACGAGCGCGGCCCTCGGCAAAGCTCTCGAGGAAAGTCCCGCCCGAATACATCAAGGCGACAACGGCGGCCGCCAGTGTCTCGCCAAAGAACAGGGCAGCTGACATTGACAGGGCGGCCACGATATCAAGTCCCACCTCGCCCTTTGACAGGCTGCGCACGATTTCCACCAGCAGTGCGGCGAGGACGGGAATGACGCCGGCCGACCAGGCCAGGGTGGCCAGTTGTGCCTGCCCGGCCAGCATCAGCACCAATCCGCTGGCCAACCCTGCCAGGGCGGTGATCAGCAGGGCTACGTTCAGCCGGTCATGCAGTGCTTGCGGCAAGCGATTGATTCCTCGTGATGGCGCGCTGGCAATGGCCGGTCGCCAGGTCCTCTGGTGCGCCTCAAGGTCGGACATCCCTTGGTGTCTGTAAAGCCGTCAAAGCTGGGGCTTCAGCCGGTGAGGGGTTTGCCGGCGCAGCACGCCGAAGGTGACATGAGCGGCAAAGCCGGCGACGAAATCGGGCAGCATGGCCGCCACATCCACCGCCGTCAGGTCAGGATAGGTCAGCAGCGGCACCAGTATATCGCCCTACATCTTGTTCTCCTTTTTAGGCCTTGTCGCCGGTACGTTTGCACGGATCGGGTAACCCTGGACCAAATGAAACGTGCTGGAATCCGGCTGGGCTTTTGTGGTGCAAAGTAGTGCAGCAATCTCGGCTGGGATTTGAGCCAGATCAAAGCAGCACCACTTTGCCGGGCGTAGCGTTACTAGAGGAAGGCCGCGATCAACGTTACGGTTGCCTATGACGTACTCTTGACATTGCCGCCCAGATCGCGGGGCACTGGTGGCATGGATGTCCTGCTTCCGATAACAAGCTATCCCGCTGTCGTCTCCAATGTCGGGCTTGGGCGGGCGCTCAGCCTGTCTGTCAGACTCGGTGCCAGGGTGAACGCGCTGGTTCAGGAAATGGAGATAGCTCCCAGCAGCGCCTCGGGTGAGGCGCTGCTGGGCGCCTCCGACATAGCTTTAGGGGTTGAAGCGCTCAATCGCGATCGAGCCAGAAACGCGCGCAAATGGGTTGAGGAACGCGCTGCCAGCCTGGAACTGCCGCTTGAAGTCGCTGCGCTGCGGCCCGCAGATGTTCATCGATTGTCTGCGACCGATCACCCGGTATCATGATCTGACGGCCCTGGCTGACTGGTCTCGCCTAGAGGAGGGCGACATGCAGGAACTTACGCTTGACCATGTTCGCCGTCTTCCAGGAGATGTTCGGCGTGCCACTGTTCTGGGGACTGGTCGCGGCGGCAGTGCTGGTGACCCTGATTTATACCGCCGTCCTGGTCCGGGACCGCGCGGTAAGTTGGAGGAAGTTCCTCCTGGCGCAAGTGTCCATGCCTGTGGGCGCCGTTGCGGCGGTTGCCCTCCTCATGGCCATTACCAACCCAAGCGCGTCAGACCTAGGCGACCCCCATCGACCTGATCGTTCTGATCGACGTTGCTACAGCGGGCGCGATCGGCATGGCGATCCTAGTGTACACCGCCCAGTCGATGCTCAGCCCGCCGAGGCGCTAAAGGGGGACCTGCTCTACCCGTTGTGGGTTGTGTCCAATACCCTTGCGAGGCGGTTCGTAGCCAGATGGATAGTCTCAACCAGACGATCCTCCATCAGTTCCGCGACCAGCCATTGGTCGGTGGCGCTCTCGCCTTCGCGCTGGGGGCAGCTCTAGCAGGCTGATGAAAATCAGAGAACACACTACATATCCCGACCAACGTGCGCTCCACATCTCGATTTGGCTTGAGCTCTTAATCGCCGAAATCAAAGACGGTAACCTGGGCCAAGCCAAAGAAATCGCGATGAAGGCAAAGGATGAGGCGGATCTCCTTTGCAATGAATTGGACCCCTGCAATACGCAAAGCGCCGCTGTGTCGATGTATGCGGGCCTGCTGAGGCCAGAGCGGCTGGCCGAGCTATATGGCAGAAACGTGGTACCTTTTCATTGCGCTGAAAGTAGGTTTGGCAAGACGAGCAGACGAAGAGGGGAACCCGATTACGCTCAAGCATGGATCGACATGATGCCGATCCAACACCGTAGCGGGTTCGGATTGCACCAATATTGTGACGAGTAGTGGCGCCAAGCATTGTGCGACCGTGCAGCACCGGAGGGTAGGGGCGCAGCCTGCATATCTTTGGCCACTAGAGGTGCCGCGCTCAACGCGCGCGTTCCGTGCCCACACCCGTTGAGACTACTGTTCCAGCCAGCCTTGCCTGGGCAAGGTCGCCAACGCTCTTGAAATTGTGCTCGAAGGGGGCGTCCTGGGGCGTTAACCGCCCGTGGCGGCGCAGGTGCTGGACACTCGTCTGACAGGGTAAGGTGTCCGAAATTGGCGCCCGTCGTCGACTTCGCGGGGAACCCGGGGCTTCACTGGCGATCGTCACCAAACAGTGTGCCGGCGATTCCACGCCACTTCGGCGTCTTCGCATTCGATCCATATGCCCTTGAGCAGCATGTGTGGTGGGCCTTTTTGCGCCGGTGTCGACCGTCCAAAGTGGCGTGAGACGGGAAAATGTTCGATAACGCCACCTTCAGCTCATATGCGCACGAATCGAATGTATTCGAGGAAGTTGTAGAAGCAGCTATCATACAGTCGATGGCATGGCGTTGATGTGTCTAGTTCCAATGAGAAAAATAGAACGACCTTCTGTACCTGGCCACTCGTGATTTGCGCATGAGATTTCTGTTTGTAATCAGTCGCTTAATCGCATCAATCTCACACCCAAAAATGCTCCGCTACATCCCTGAACAATTTCAGATCCGCCATCGAGTCTTCGAGGCTGGTTTTGGGTGGTGTGCCGTTGATTATGCTATCGTGGAAGGCAGTTAGCTCGATGCGGAAGGGATCTTCGTAGATGGGGCCGATGATTTCGGTGCCGGTCTGGGTGGGCGTTGAGGTCGTAATCTCGAGGCGTGTCGGCAGGTTACGGATGTATGGCGTGTCGTAGTTGAGCTTGAAATGCTGGTTCTGGGTGATGACTTCAATGCCGGAATCGAAGCGGGAAACGTCGTCGATGACGGCTTCATAGAGCGCGATGAACGAGCCGTAGTCGAACGCGCATACGACGGTTTCACCCCCTTTATGAACGGCATATGAACAGGATTTGGGTGTGCCGAGGAGTTCGCGCATGGCCGAGAAGCTGTGCGAGCTGAGGCCGGTCAAAACCTGATAGGCGCGCAGGGCGTCTGGCGGGCAGTTTTCGCCCATCACGGACCGGAGCATGGCCTGGGTGCGCGAGCGACCTTCAGCGATGAGGTCTGCGGGCACGTCACTGGGTTTGAAGATGTGCCGCGTCTGCGCGACGAAGAAGGGGGCCTCCCGGATGATGTCGCGAATGCGGACATGACGGATGGTCTCGAGGGGCGGCAGGCGGCGCTTGAGCTTGAGGAAGGGGCGGGAGATGCGGCGCATATAGCCGACGAAGACAACCTGACCCTGTTGCCGGGGGATGGCGAGGATCGGCTCGAGCTGCGCCACGCTGAGGCAGACGGGTTTTTCGATGAAAACATGTTTGCCCGACTGGATCGCCCTGGTGAGAAGCTCGGCATGGAGATGATCAGGCGTCAGGATGAAGACGGCGTTGAGCGATGGGTCCGCGAAGATGGCGTCGGCATCTGCGGCGCGCGTTGGGACATTGTAGCGCTGCGAGATGTAGTCGACGAGGCTGGGTGAGACGTCGGTGACTGCCGCGAGGGTGAAGTTCGGGTCATCGGCGAGGAGCGGCAGATGTATCAGCTGGGCGACTTCGCCCAAACCGATCAGGCCGACACGGATGGGGGCACTCATGAGGCGATCCCGTTCATATAGAGGAGATTGCGTCTGGCGAGCTCAAGCGGGGTCTCAGCGGCGTCTGTGGCGACGTCCTGCTCCACCACGATTGGGCCAGCGAAATGTCGCTCGGCGAGGAGGCGCATGACGGCCTTGATGTCGACAGCGCCATCGGGAAGGGGGCACATGATGCCGGCACCATAGGACTGGGCGATGCTGAGCTCACCCGACAGCACCCTGGCACGCACGGCCGGATCGACGTTCTTGAGGTGCATATAGGCGATGCGGGGGAAGACCTTCTCCATATAGGCGAGCGGGTCCTGGTCCCAGAATGCGTGATGGCCGGTGTCGAAACAGAGGTCGATGTCGGTCTCGGCCAGAAGCGTGTCGATCTGGTATTCGCGTTCGACGGCGGTGCCGATGTGGGGGTGAAAGCTGAGCTTGAGCCCGTATTCGCCTTCGACCAGATGCTGTGCGTCGCGCACCATTTGCGTCAGCGCACGCCATCCATCAGGACTGACGACACCCTCCCGGCCCTGCGGATAGACATTGCTCTCGTCCATGATGATGAGATGTCCGGCGCCCAGCGAGACCAGCAGGGTCGAGAGCTCACGCAAGGTGCTTATCAGTGCCGCACCGGAGGCGGCGTCGCTGAATGTGTGCACGTGAGTTGCGCCGATGAGAACCAAATCGCGGCGGGCCAGTTCGTCCCGGACCTGGTTCGCGTCTTTCGGAAAATAAGCGAAGGGGCCAAGTTCGGTGCCGCGGTAGCCGGCGGCGGCAACTTCATCGAGATATTGCAGCCAGCTGACTTCATTACCGGTGGGATAATTGATGCCCCAGGAGCAGGGGGCGTTACCGATGAGCATGTTCTGCTCCCACATAGATGGGGTTGCTGAGCGCCCGCCGGATCGGCTGTTCGGCAAGGTCTGCACCTTTGAGCTGCCAGGGGAGTTCGCGCCCGCCGAGAGCCGCCGTGAACTCCGCGATAAGGGCAGGGCGGCTGGCCTCGGCGATAATCTCGGCGCGGATGAATTGCCGCGGTGATATGGGCACACTTGTCTGCCACTGGTCGGCGCCAATCACGAGGCTTGCGATCTCGCCGGTGGCGTCGATGAGGCTCAGCCGGTCACCTGCCGCGCCGGACACAAGGACATCGAGCTCCGTTATCGAAGCTCTCGTATTGCCCATGACGCTGGAGCCGGAGCGTATCTCGAGATGCGGCCCGCCAGGGCTCTCCGTGATATAGCCGTGGCCACTCTTCATGGCGGCCAGAACGGCGTCTTCCGAAAGCTCCGGCAACCACAGGACGGTGGTCGGCCGCGCGAGAACGAGCGGCCCCTCGGGCAGGAGGCGGTCGGGCTGATGGAAGTCGGAGCCGCCGATGGCGGAGAGCTTGAGGCCGGAAGCAAGGCGCTGCTGGTAGCGCTCAAGCGATATCCAATTCCAGGCGAGCCAGGTAGACTGCCAGACTTCCTGACAATCGGCGGCGGGGAAATCATAGTCCCAGGGGATGGTGGGCTTGTCGTGATTGATGGAAAGGAGCCCGCCCTTTTCATGCGCCAACCGGGCAAGCACATGGGCGTCTGACGGCTGGGTCATGCGGAAGTCGATCCAGTCATCAACGCCATAGACATTGGCGTGACCCACGCCGGTGGTGACCTCCATGGCGCGGACGAAGACGAGATCGGGCGACGAATGCGGGTGGAAGTACCGGCGTTGCGTGATGGTGTTGTGATCGGCGATGGCGAGGAAATCGAGCCCTGCCTGTTTCGCTGCCTGGTGGAGCAGTTCCGGCGAGCCGCGCGCATCGGAATGGAAGGTGTGACAGTGCAGATCGCCGCGATACCACCCGGCCTGATGCCTGACCGGAAATGTCCGGGCGGGCTGCGGTTCAAGCTTTCGCGCTGTGCTGTCGAGATTGATGGTGACCGTGACATCGGTGCCGCTTTCGGGAACCTTGTAGAGACCCAGAATGACATTCCAAGTCCCCGGCTGGATGTCGCCATGCACATAGCCGGGCGTGGCATCGTCAGTGGCAATGAAGAAGGTCTCGCGGGCGCCGCCGCTCCAGCCGCGAAAACCTTCGCCTGTGGGGTAGCCCTGATCGCGCGGATCGAAGGCACCGAGATCGATGATGCAGTCTTCTGCCTTGGGATAGGCGAGCGTGACATCAATCCGCGTGGTGCCGCTGGGCACGTCGAAGGGCATGTAGAAATAGGGATGCTTCGCCTGGTCAGATGGGGTGATGTGGGCAGTGACGGTTTTCATGGGCGGGCGCCAGGCGGCTGATTGAGTGGTTTTCAGGACATGCTTTGCAAGAGCGTGGTTCGGTCCTCGGGCTTGGCTCGAGGACCAGCAGCAATCGCCCCGCTGCGGATTGTGGCCCTCGGGTAAAGCCCGAGGGCAGACCGGTGGGGGTGGCTGCATCGGCGTGAAACAGCGCGAGCGTGATGACGCGCGGTGGCCATCATTCCCCCACCGCCGGAATGCGGTTGCCCATGCTGTCGAAGAGGTGGATGTGCTCGGTGGAGAAGCCGAGTGTGACAGTCTCGCCGAGTGAGAGGTGGTCGTCGGTGAAGATGCGGGCGGTGACGCGGGAGCCTTGGCGGTCGACGGTCACAAGGCTTTCGGGGCCCATATTCTCGTTGGCAAAGAGTGGGGCGGTCAGCCTGTTGCCGGTCTCGGTATCGGCAATGGAAAGATGTTCCGGGCGCACGCCAAGGGTGAGCTTCGGGCTATTGCTAAGGGCCTTGCCGATAACATCGGTGATGGGAAGGTCGGCGATGGTGAGGCCATCTGCCTTGAGGGCAAGGCGACCGTCGCGGTTTGTGCCTTCCGCCTCGATGAGGTTCATCGGTGGGTTGCCGACGAAATTGGCGACGAAGGTCGTGGCCGGGCGGCGATAAATCTCGATGGGCGAGGCGTATTGGACGATGCGTCCCTGATCCATCACGGCGATGCGCGTCGCGAGCGCCATGGCTTCGGCCTGGTCATGGGTGACATAGACGGCGGTCATGCCCATGTCCCGTTGCAGGTGGTTGAGGAAGCCGCGCGCTTCGAGACGCAGCTTGGCGTCGAGATTGGAAAGCGGCTCGTCGAAGAGATAGACCTGCGCCGGATAGACCAGCGCGCGGGCGAGGGAGGTGCGCTGTTGTTGGCCGCCGGAAATCTGGCTCGGGAGGCGATCCATGAGATGGCCAATCTTGAGGACGTCGGCGACTTCCTTGGCGCGGCCATGGCGCTTGTCGACGGGCTCGCCCCGCACCTTGAGCGGATAGGCGATGTTGTCCGCGAGGTTCATATGCGGATAGAGCGCATAGTCCTGGAAGACCATGGCAATGTTGCGGTCCTTGGGATGGAGGTGGGTGACCTCCCTGCCGCCAATGAGAATCTCACCAGAGGTGGGTGTTTCGAGCCCGGCGATCATGCGCAGCGACGTGGTCTTGCCGCAGCCGGATGGCCCGAGCAGGCAGACAAATTCTCCATCGCCGATATCGAAGCTGACATCGGCAACTGCGGTGAAGAGGCCGAAGCTTTTCGTGACATTTCGGAATTCAACTGAAGCCATGGGGGATCAAGCCTTGATGCCGCCGAAGAACCGGAAGCCGAACTTCCAGCTGACGAAGAGATAGAGGGCGATGACCGGCAGCGAGTAGATGAGCGAATAGGCTGCCAGGAGCGTGACGATCGGCGTGCCCGCCTCCGAATAGAACGAGTAGATGGCGACCGAGGCCGGCATGTTCCTGTCGCTGCGGAGGAGGATGAAGGGGATGAGAAAGCTCCCCCAGATGTTCACAAAGCTCCAGACGACGATGACCACAATGCCCGGGCGAATGACGGGCAGGGCGACATCGAAAAAGGCCTGGACCGGCGATGCACCGGCAACCATGGCGCTTTCCTCATAGGATTTGGGAATGCTGTCGATGAAGTCGCGGAGGATGAACATGGCCGTTGGCAGGAGCCCGCCAGCAAAGGTGAGGATCACCGCGATATGGGTATCCATCAGACCCGCGGCTGAGATGATGAGAAAGATCGGCACCATGGCCGCCGAGCCGGACACAACCGAGGAAAAGAGCAGCAGGATATAGGTGACGGCGCCCTTGCCGGGGATGGATGAGCGCGACAGCGCATAGGCGGCGAGGGTGGCCGCCGCGCCAATGAGGATGACGCCGCCAATGGCCTGGATGAAGGAATTCCAGAGCGCCTGCACGGCGTAGGAATTGCCAAAGACGGTGACGAAATTCTGCAGGGTCCAGGGTTCGGGAACAGCAAGGCCAAGCTCGGCCCGCGCATTGAACGGGGCAAAGAGGAACCAGAGCAGCGGCAGCGCAAAGACCGCGCCGAGCAGGGCGGCGAGAGCCGAAAAGGCGATGCGGCCGACAAAGGCGGGAATGGTCAGCTTCATGACTTGGGCGCCTTCTTTCGGCCAAGGCTGAGATAGACCAGCGCGAAGGCGAGATTGATCAGCATCATGATGACGCCGACGGCAGCGCCCTTGCCGAACTGGAAGTCCTGAAAGGCGACGCGATAATTGTAGATCGAGACCAGTTCCGTTCTGTAGCTCGGCCCACCATTGGTGAGCAGGAAGGGCGTGAAGGTGTTGAAGGTCCACATGGTGATGAGGATGAGATCGGTGACGATATGGCCGCGAATGAGCGGCAGGCCGATGTCGCGGAATTTCTGCCATGAGGATGCGCCGGCGACGTCCGCCGCCTGGAAATAGCTCGGTGGGATGGACGAGAAGGCGGAGTTGAACAGCATCATCGAGAAGGCGGCGCCGCGCCAGGTATTGAACACCACGATGACCCAGAAGGGCTGATCGAGGAGGAAATCTCCCGGCGGCAGGCCGACGCTTTCAAGCAGCATGTTGAGCGTGCCCTGATCGCGATCGAGGAAGGCGAACCAGGCAAAGCCGATCACGACTTCGGGCAGGATCCAGGCGGCAATGACGAAGGTTTCGGTGATGCGTTTGATCGTGGGGGGCACGGTCTGGATGAGCCATGCCAGCAGAAGGCCGAGGAGGGCCTGGCCGATCAGGGCCGAGGCCAGCACGAACTGGGTGGTGAGGATCAGCGAGAAGCCGAACTGGCCGCGCTGGAAGAAGGTCGCCGGATCAAAGAGCGCCAGATAATTGGCAAAGCCGACAAATTCGGGATTGAGCGCGGTGCGCCCGATCAGAGTGCGATTGGTGAAGGAAACGAAGATCACCCAGAAGAAGGGGAAGATCACAAAGACCGAGACGAGAATGCCCGCTGGCGTGAGAAAGGCGGCGCCGGCCCGGCTGGAGAGAAGGGCGAAATTGCGCTTCTTTCGCTGTGGCGCTGGGGCGGGATCAGTGGTCATTGCTGGATCGGGCTCCAATCATCATCGGTCCGGATCGGCTGTCGCGGCCGATATGAGCGCCGCGCAGAGGCGCACGACGGGCATAAGCGACGAAAGAGAGAAGGCGCCCGACGCGCCGGAGCGCGCCGGGCAGCAGGGAGGCCCTAGAGAAGGCTCACGGTGTTTTCTTCACCGACTATGCCGATGACCGCCGTCCTGTACTGGGCCATGGCTTCTTCCGGCGAAAGTTCGCCCGAGACCACGGCTTCCGTCATGCGCTGGATTTCCGAGGAGACCGCATTGTAGTTCGGATCGTTCGGGCGCGCCGTGGTGAGCGGGAGCAGGGTCTGGCTGGTCTCGGTCAGGAACGGATTGTTCGGGATCGGCACGTCCGAACGCGAACGGATGCCCGGCTGGAATTCCTGGAACGCGGTCATCTGTTCCTGGCTCATCATGAAGGAGAGGAATTTCCAGGCTTCGGCGGGGGCGTCGGTATTGGGGTTGATGACAAAGCCGGTGCCGCCCGAGATGGAAACGAAGTCCTGACCGCGAATGCCCTTGCCGGGTTCCTGCGCAGGCATCTTGGTCCAGCCCATGACGGTGTCGCGGTTTTCGACGGCAAATTCTGCGCCCGGTGCGGTGACGGAGCGGTAGAACCAGTCGCCTTCGACCAGCATGGCCGTCTTGCCGTCGCGGAAATTGGCGAAGGACCGGTTGCGGCCATCGGCGAGGAGCTGGGCGCGCTGGTCGCCGAGGCCTTCATCGACATAGATGGTCTTGTAGAGGTTGAGGGTGTCGAGAACGCCCTGGCTCGAGACGATATACTTGCCGTTCTCGTCGGTGACGCCTTCGCCGGTGCCGAGCAGCGCCATCCAGTAGCCCTGCATGGTGGTGGCTTCGCCCATGGCGACGCCGGCATTGAGCTGGAGCGGGGCTTCGACGCCGGCTTCTTTCAGCTTGCGGGCTGCGTCGAGAACGTCAGCCCACGAACTTGGCTGCCAGTCGGCGGCGAGCCCGGCCTTTTCGAAGAGATCCTTGCGCGTGAAGATCATGCGCACGTCGGTCCCGAGGCCAATGCCATAGGTCTTGCCGTCATAGGACATGATCGAGCGGATGCCCGGGGAGATGTGGTTCCAGCCTTCCCAATTGGCGTAGTCGTCGCCGATCAGGTCATCGAGGGACTTGAGCTGGCCACCTTCGGCAAAGGCGGGGATGAGGAAGCCGTCAAAGGCCGTGATGTCGGGACCGGCGCCGGTGGAGAAGTCGAGCGCCAGCTGCTGGGTGAGCTGGGCGTCTTCGCCGCCGAACTGGTTGAGCGTGACATTGATGTCGGGGTTGGCCGCTTCAAAGGCTGGAATGACCTTTTCTTCCAGCCATTGCGCCGTGGCGCTGTTCACGCCGCCGATCACGCAGCGGCAGGTGACGTCGAGATCGACGGCAAAGGCAGGAACGGCAATCGAGGTCATGCCCAGAACACCGAGCGCGAGCGCACGCATACGATTCATCATCGCAGAAATCCTCCCAAATGGTGGCTCCGCCATTCGCGGTAGCCATTTGGCCGAGCCATTTTCCTCCTCGGCCAAGATAGAATGAACACGTTTTCACTTTTCGTCAATCGCGCGCTGTTGGCGGTAATCAACGACTGTTCAACCCTGCTCGATTGCTGCAACAATACTGTGACAAAACCCTGAAAAAGGGTGATCTCTCGACAAAGGGCTTGCTTGACAGAAATGGAGCAAAGCCTGAAGAGATTGAACACGATTTCAATCGTTAAGGGATTGGGGAGGAATTGGTGGCCGATGGCGCAGAGCTCAGTCGTGGGCGGGCAACCGCCGAAATGGTCGCTGCGCGCGCCAATGTCTCCCGCGTTGCGGTGTCGCGCGCTTTCAATCCGCATACATCGCTGAAGCCGGAAAAACGCGAGCTGATCCTCAGGATTGCGCAGGAGTTGAACTATACGCCAGACCGCGCGGCGCGGGCGCTGGTGAGCGGCCGGACGCACCTTGTCGGCGTTATCGTGCCTGACGTCTGCAGCAATTGGGAAAGCCAGGAAATCGACGCGCTGACCACGGCGCTGCAGGCCGAGGGTTTTGCCACCCTGCTGTTCAAGACGCGCACCGACTATTCTATGGATGAGCAATTGCTCGCCTATATGCGCGGCTTCAATCCGGACTCGGTGATCGCCTTCGTGGAGAATGTGAAAGCGCGCACCCTGGCCAAGTTCCTCGGGCGCGCGGTGCCGATCTATGTCGATTACCCGCTGCCCGGAGCGACATCGGCGCGCGAGGCAGGGCCGCTCTTTGACCGGCTGAATATTCTTCAGCGCGACGGCATTGATCAGGCGGTGGCACTGCTCCAGGGTTATGGTGTCAGGCGCATCGCCTATCTCGCCGGGGTTGAAAAATCGCGCGCCAATGTCGCCCGCGAAAACACATTGCGGCAGGTGATGGCGGCGCGCGGGATGGAACCGCCGACGGTGATCGCCGGCGACTTTGGCTATGACGCGGCCTACCAGTCCACGGTCAATCTCTTCCGGGTGGGGGAGGGCGCGGACGCGATCTTTGCCGCCAATGACGTCAGCGCCTTTGGGGCCATGGATGCGCTGCGTCACGAGCTCAAGCTGCGCGTGCCGGAGGATGTAAGCGTTGTCGGCTTTGACGACATCGCACAGGCCCACTGGAAGAGCTACAACCTCACGACCGTGAAGTTCGATCTCGACGAGCGCGTACAGGCGCTGGTGCGACTGATCCTGCGCCGGCTCAACAATCCCGACGCGCCGGCCCTGGAAGAAACGCTTGATACCCGGCTGGTGGTGCGGGGCACGGTGGGAGCCAGGCGATGAGCCGGAAAGATATCCACCTCATCTTCAAGACCCATCTTGATATCGGCTTTACCGACCACGCTGCGCGGGTGCGACGGCAATATCATGAGCAGTTCATTCCGCAGGCCATCGCGACCGGCGCGCATTTTTATGCAGAGAACCCGGCCGCTCCGGCCTTCATCTGGACAACGGGCGCCTGGCTGATCTGGGATCATCTGGAGACCCAGGATAAGGAGAAGGTCCGGGCGCTGGAGCAGGCGATCGAGCGCGGGCTCGTGACCTGGCATGCACTGCCGTTCACGACCCACACCGAACTCATGTCAGCCGAGCTCTTTGAAGCAGGGCTGAGTTACGCGCAGGCACTGGACAGCCGGTTTGGCCGAAAAACCATTGCCGCCAAAATGACCGATGTGCCGGGCCATACGCTGGGTATGGTGCCGCTGCTGGCAAGGGCGGGGGTGAAATTCCTCCATCTCGGCGTCAACACGGCAAGCCCGGTGCCTGATGTGCCGCCCATCTTCCGCTGGCAGGCGCCGGACGGCTCCGAAGTGGTGGTGATGTATCAAGGCTCCTATGGCGCCACGGACTTCCCGGCCGGCGAGGATGTCGAGCTCAGCTTTGCCCATACCAATGACAATATCGGCCCGCAAAGCGTCGGGCAGACGGTCGAGGCGCTGCGGCATCTGCAAAAGGCGCATCCGGAGGCGCGGATTGTTGCCTCGACGCTGGACGCGTTCGGCGCGCTGATGTGGGAGCGGCGCGAGAGCCTGCCCGTCGTGACGGTGGAGATTGGCGATAGCTGGATCCACGGAGCGGCCAGCGACCCCATCAAGCTCCAGCGCTTCAAGGCGCTGCAGCGGTTTCACGATGCGCTCGAGCCTACGCCTGAACGTCAGGCTTTCGGACGCGGGCTGACCCTGGTGGCCGAGCATACCTGGGGCGTGGATATCAAGACCTATCTGCGCGACGAGACAGCGTGGGATCGCGCCGACTTCCAGCGCGCGCGCGCCAGTGATTATCGCTTTGCCTATGCCGAACAGTCCTGGGCTGAGCAGCGAGGTTATCTCCAAACGGCCCTTTCTGCGCTGGGACCGGACGACCGCGCCGAGGCCGAAGAGGCGCTTGGTGCGCTTGAGGTTTCCGCGGCCCCTGAACCACAGGATGAGACCGAAATCAGCGATGGCGGCTGGCGGGCAGACCTTGACCCGGCGAGCGGTGACATTGTGCAGCTGGTGTCGCCGGCGGGCCGGGTGCTCGGTGGGACGAACGGCTCCATCTTTGGCTATCGCCACGAAAGCTATGACGCGCACGAGCTGAAACGCCATCTCGACAGCTATCTCCAGCACCGGGAAGAGTGGGCCATTCTTGACCACGACAAGCCGGGGCTGGAGCGAGCGCAGACAGCACGCACGGCCTGCTTTGTCCCGGAACATCTTGGCGTCAGCGCCGATCGCAGGACAGGTATCGCCAGGCTGCCCGATGATGCCAGCGCCCTTCTGGGTGGACCGCTTCGCCACGAGATCAGCCTGCGCGGGATCGATGACAGCACGGTCGAGATCACGCTGGTCCTACGCGACAAGCCAGCCAACAGAATGCCCGAGGCCGGGTTCCTGTTCTTCACCCCGGCGGGTGGTCAGGGCTGGTCGGCAAAAAAGATGGGGCTCTGGCACCGAACGGAGAACATTGTGCGCCGCGGCGGCGGACAGCTGCAGGCGGTCGAGGCCGTGAGTGTGTCTCTGGGGTCGGGGACAGTCACGGTGACGCCGCTGGACAGTGCGCTGGTCGCGCCAGCGCGCAGCCCCTTCATGCCGTTCCAGCCGGAACGCCCCGATTTCTCCCGCGGCGTGCGGTTCAATCTCTACAACAACAAATGGGGCACCAATTTCCCCATGTGGTGGGATGGAACGGTGAAGATGCGCTTTGTGGTGACGCTAGGCTGAGGCGTCCGGCGAATGCCCGGCACGCGACTGTTACCCCTGCTCCCTTCACGGCAGCCCCGTATAATTCTCCGCGAGACTCTTTTGTGCGGCCTGTGAGCCCGTGAGGTAGTCGAACTCGGCGCGCTGGATGCGGCGGCCGAAGGGGCCGGTTTCGGGGAAGACGTGCATGAGACTGGTCATCCACCAGCTGAAGCGTTCGGCCTTCCAGATGCGAGAGAGGGCGCGGGCGGAATAGGCGTCGAGGCCTGAAGAGGATTTCTCCTGATAGTATTCGATGAGCCCGTCGGCCAGCATGGCCACGTCGCTCATGGCGAGGTTCAGGCCCTTGGCGCCGGTGGGCGGGACGATATGGGCGGCATCGCCGGCGAGGAACAGCCTGCCGAAGCGCAAGGGCTCGGCGACGAAGCTGCGGAGCGGCGCGATCGATTTTTCGAGCGCTGACCCGGTCTGCAGGGCCTCGGCCGTGGCCGGATCAAGGCGTCGGCGAAGCTCGTCCCAGAAACGGTCGTCGCTCCAGCCCTCGACCTTTTCATGGGCATCCACCTGCACGTAATAGCGGCTGCGGGTGGGCGAGCGCTGGGAGCAAAGGGCAAAGCCCCGCTCGTGATGGGCATAGATGAGCTCATCGGCGACCGGCGGCTTGTCCACCAATATGCCTAGCCAGCCGAATGGATAGACCCGCTCGAAAGTCTTTATCGCGGTGG
>JAAZLP010000141.1 GCA_012799265.1 Phyllobacteriaceae bacterium
CCATGATCGTGTCACGCCATCCGGAAACCGGCGAGCAGATCGTACTCGGCCGGCGCCTCGCCAGCATCCGCGAGGTCTTCGCCAATTCCCGGGCTCGTGCCTTCACGCTGATCTGGCTGGTGCTCAATGCTGCCGTGCCGCTTATTCCGGTTCTCACCGGCGCTTCGCTGAATATCGCCTGGCAGGCCCATCTCGGCGGGTTCCTCGCCGGGTTCCTGCTGGTGGGCCTCTTCGAGCGGAAGGCCTAGGCGCCGTAGACGGCTTTGGGATCAAAGAGCTTGGGCAGGCCCGTGTCTTCCAACGACGCGGTGCTGTCCTTCGTCATGACCCGACGATAAAAGCAGGTCTTGCGCCCGGTGTGGCAGGCAGCGCCACGGCCGGTCTGGCGAACAACCATGACAACGCAGTCCTGGTCGCAATCGGTGCGCAGCTCGACGACCTCCTGCAACTCGCCGGAGGTTTCGCCCTTCTTCCAGATCGACTGACGCGACCGCGACCAATAGTGGGCGATCCCGGTCTCAAGGGTCAGGCTCAGCGTTTCCGCATTCATGTGCGCGACCATGAGGACATCATTGGTGCCGTCCTCGACAGTGACGACGGTGATCAGCCCATTGGCATCAAAGCGCGGTGCAAAGGCGGTGCCTTCTTCCAGCGCCGCGTGGTCCAGGGATTTGGGGTCGGTGAATGAGATCGACATGGATGCGCGCCTGACTTCGGTTGCTGAACGAGCCTCTAGCGCGCCTCCACTGTGTTGGCCAGTATTTCAGGCCGTGAGCCCGAACCAGATCTCGATATCGCCGCTGCCCGTCCGCACATCGTATGCCGGGCCATAATACTCCGCGAAGCCGCGGATATTTTCGCCGGGGCGATAGCCATTGTCGTTGAGCCACTGTTCCGCCGCCCCGATGGTCTGGCGGACGGACAGCACATCCCCCTCATGCGTGAAGCGGGCCCAACGCAGCGGTCCGAACGTCGTGCGGGACAGGCCCGCAGGCGTCTCGGCGCCTGGTCGAACCTCGACGGCAGCAACATATTCGAGGCCGCCCTCCGCATCGATGGCGCTGCAGATGCCGTATGCGGCCTTGCCCACTATGCCATCGATGTTGTCGATATGGGGCTGAAAGCGGCGCCATTGCTCCGGGATACCGGCTGGCGACTTCATGTTGTGCCGTTCGGCCAGTCCCACAAAGTGCATTTCTTCCCGGTCTTCGAAGCGGGGCGGGGTGATGGTTGAATTCGTATGCAATTCCATGCGCAGTGGCTCCACTAGTTTCAGATTGTGGGTCGAGCGGCTCAGGCGAACGGCTTGGGGTGTGGTTCCAAACTGCTCGCGGAAAGCGCGGGTAAATGCCTCATGGGAGTTATATCCAGCCTCCAGCGCCACCGCCAAAATGTCCGGGGCGCCGCTTGCCAGCTGCCGTGCCGCTTCACTGAGCCGGCGCGCCCGCAGATATTCGGTGACCGAGTAGCCGGTGACGAGGGGGAAGATGCGGGACAGATATGTCTTGGAGCGGCCAGTAATGGATGCCAGTTCTTCGAGATCGAGCTGCTCGCGCGGCCGACTCTCGAGGATCCAGATCATTTTGGCGACAATCGACATGGCTGGGACTCGCTGTAAGGCAGCTAGTCTATGCCATGCTCACGAGACGTCCACTTGATCGTGTTTGTCCTCGGCAGTCGAAGTTCTGGCGATTTCTGCCTGCAGCTTCCGGATAATTGTCAGCATCTCGCCTGACGCCAGAAGTCCCGGGCCCAGCGGCCCCGAGCGGTCAGTTCCAATTGAGGGCAGGGTGGCCAGCGCGGCGCGCACTGGTTCCGGCATGTGCGCAAGCTGCCGCCGGATTTCGTCCGACAGGGCGTGGGGATTGTTGGGCGCAGCGAGGCGGGCCGCGTTCGCCGCATAGCCTGCGGCACCCAGCGCATGGGCACCCATGTGGCAGACTGCCGAAGCCTGGCCCGCTGCCCGTGCCGCAGCCGCTGCTGCTGGCGACGCCACATCACGGACGGCGCTGCCGCCGCCGAACCGATTGCGGATCTGGCTTGCGGTGTCGAGTTCACCCCGAGCATAGGCTCTGGTGCGGGTGATTGCCTCGCGGGGGCGCGGGTCGTCCGGCGATGCGGCTTCGAACAGCGGCAGCACCCGTTCTGCACAATCGGCGGCCCAAGCCGCCACCAGGCGCCTGTCGACCTCGCTTAAAGTCTGGGACGAGCCAGCCATGCCACCGTCCCGGATGCGCCTAGCGGCTGACCATCGCGAAGAACCGGTCCTGTTCCACCCGGTCTTCGGCGAAGACGCCGGTGAAGCGGTGGGTGACGGTCTTCACGTCATGTGCCCTCACGCCGCGCATGGTCATGCACATGTGCTCTGCTTCCAGCATCACCGCCGCGCCACGCGGACCGAGGTTCTCGTTGATGGCGTCGATGATCTGCGCCGTCATGGTCTCCTGCGTCTGGAGGCGCCGCGCATAGACTTCCACGAGACGCGCGAGCTTGGAGAGCCCCACCACGCCGTCATGCGGCAGATAGGCGATATGCGCCTTGCCGAAGAAGGGCACCATGTGATGCTCGCAATGGGCGTAGAAGGGGATGCCCTTGACCAGCACGAGGTCATCATAGCCGCCGACTTCCTTGAAAGTCTTGGACAAAACCTCGGAAGCATCCTGATCATAGCCGGCGAACAGTTCGCCATAGGCCTTGGTTACGCGGGCAGGGGTCTCGAGGAGACCTTCACGGCTCGGATCATCACCGGCCCAGGCAATCAGCGTCCGCACGGCGGCTTCGGCCTCTTCACGGGTCGGGCGGGCTGGCTTCTCGCTGGCACGCGGAACGACGACAAGCGGCTTCACTGTGGCATCCATTCGTTGCGGCTCCTTGTTGCGTCCGCGGGAGGTGATCGCGACATCGGCGCGATCACTCGATATAACGCCAATCTAGGCGCGACGGATCATGGCAGGAGCATTTCCCCTGTCACTCATCCAGAGAGCTCCTATATAGGAGCCGAACGGGACCGGAACAAGAAACAGAATTGCCGCTGCCATGGAGCTGAGCGAACTCTATTCCGAGAGGATTCTCGACCTGGTGGGCAATGCGGTCCAGCCGGGACGGCTCGAACTGGCCGATGCCAGCGCCCGCAAGGTCAGCCGGATCTGCGGCTCCATGATCGAGGTAGACATCGTGGTTCAGAATGGCGCCATCGTCGGTTATGGCCACGAGATCTCTGCCTGCGCCCTGGGTCAGGCTTCGGCGGCGGTGGTGGCCCGCGAGGTCGTCGGCACGCCGGTGGCCGAGTTTCTGGCTGTCCGGCAAGTCATGCATGACATGCTGAAAGCTGATGGTGCGCCCCCCGCCGGAAAGTGGTCCGACCTCAAATATCTCGAGCCCGTTCGCGACTACCCAAACCGCCACACTTCGACGCTTCTGGTCTTCGACGCCATTGCTCTGGCGCTGGAAAAGCTTGAGTCGAAACAAGGCGCTGCGGCGGAAAGCTGATGGATCGATTTGTCGACCTCTTCTGGCGCGTGATCGACTGGCCATTCAAATTCGCGGCGGTCTTTCTCATCACGCTCTACCGCTACACGCTTTCAGCCTTCACCGGCCGGAGCTGCCGACATCTGCCGACCTGTTCGGAATATACGCGGGACGCGATCTGGAATTTTGGCTTCTGGCCCGGCGGCTGGATGGGGTTGGCCCGCCTTTGGCGTTGCCGCCCCGGGGGCTCGCATGGTTATGATCCGGTACCTGAGGCGCTGCCGGCAGCCGGCCGCTGGTATCTACCCTGGCGCTACGGCATCTGGCGGGGAGACAAGCATGAGCACGACCACGCTTAGGGGAAGCTGCCGCTGTGGCGCTGTGACCTACGAGGTCGATGATGCTTTTAGTGCAGCATTCTACTGCCACTGCTCGCGCTGCCGCCGCGCCACCGGCTCCGCCTTCAAGGCAACGGGTTCGATTCCCTTTGAGCGTATTCGGCTGACCAACGGGCAGGGCAATTTGCTCATCTACGGCGATCCCACAGACACCCACGATGTGCTCTGCGCCACCTGCGGCTCGCTGCTCTATTCCTTCATTGCCGAGAACGGCAACGGCCATGTCACACTGGGCACGTTGATCGATCCGCCCAGCGTGAAGCCCTCCTTCCACATGTTCGTTGGCTCCAAGGCGCCATGGTACGAGA
>JAAZLP010000142.1 GCA_012799265.1 Phyllobacteriaceae bacterium
CCGCGGTGACGGCCGGATGGGCCCTGGGAGAAAGGGTCATGCCGCGTCATTGGGCAGGGCTTGCCGTGGGCTTCATCGGCATTGTCATCGTGCTTGCGCCGAAGTTTGGTGACGCCCTCGGAGGGGTGACGCTCCTTACATTTGCGGCCTGCGTCGGCGCGGCCTTTGCAATCAGCGCCGGTACCATCTGGCAGAAAAAGTTCGTCGGCAGTGCCGATCTGGTGAGCGCGACCTTGTGGCAATATCTTGGGGCGGCCGCGCTGATGGCGGTCGGGGCCCTCGCATTTGAAACCCGTACCTTCATCTGGAATGGCGAACTTATCTTCGCGATGGCATGGCTGGTGCTCGTTCTGTCAATCGGAGCGATCTTCTTGCTGATGACAATGATCCGGCAAGGAGAAATGGCGAAGGTCGCGTCGCTGTTTTACCTTGTTCCCGCCGTGACCGCGATCATCGCCTGGTTCCTGTTCGGTGAGACGCTATCTCCCGTCCAGCTTGCCGGAATGGCGGTCACCACTGTCGGCGTCTGGCTGGCAACGCGGTCCTAATCGGGCAGTCGGGCCACCTTGGCTCTCGCGTCAAGATAGCGACGAATTGCGGCATTCAGCTCACCACCAAGAATGAAGATCGCGGACACGATGTAGAGAAAGACCAGCGCGATCATGATCGATGCGAGGCCGGCATAGGTCGTCACATAGGACGAGAAATAGCCGAGATAGGTCGCGAACACGGTAGATCCCACCACCCAGAACACCAGGGTAAAGATCAGCCCCGGCCAGATTTCGCGCAAACTGCGACGTCCGGCTGGCAGCCACAGATGAACGGCCACGAGCGCGAGCACGATCACCGAGGAAGCGATGATAAAGCGCCAGATGGTGATTGTGCCGAGATAGGGCCGGATCCAGGGCAGATGCCTCTGCGCAATATCTACCGCAATCGGCGCAACGACGAGAAGAGAAGACACAATCAGAAACCCGGCAGTGGCAATGATCACAAAGGCAAGGCTCTGCGTCCGCAGCCACAGGATGGATCTGGTATCGATAACCCGGTAGGCGCGGTTCAGCCCGACCCGCAACGCCTCGATCCCGTTCGTCGCAAAGAAGGCTGCCGCTACGATGCCAACGGTCAGGACATCGCCACGCGGGACCGTAAGAACCGTCGCGACTTCCCGCGCTATCGGCTCGGCGATCTGGTCTGGCCAGGTGTCGAACACCAGGTGCACGGCCGTATCGGAAAAAGCCTCTGCCCCGAGGAAGCTCGCAAGCGAGGTGGCAAAGATGAGGAAGGGGAAAAGAGCCATCAACGCCGACAGCGCCAAATGGCTTGCGAGGGCCCATCCATCATCATTGTTAAAATGTCCGAGAGCGTCTCCAAGGACGCGTTTCGTAACAGCAAGTGAGCGAAGCATCTTTCCGGCCGATTGTATCGCTGGCGCGAATATGGGAAGGAATGCCTTGAAAAGGCAAGCTCAGGTTTGGGAACGCCCCTTGCCTACACGTAGTTCCGACCTGCGCACCAGGGAACAGCCCCATGTCCACAGCCTTTAACATCATTGCCATCATATTCATGTTCGCGGTCGTCATCGTGCTGATCCGCGGGCTTCTCAACATGATGCGCGGCGGGTCTGGCAACCGGTCGAACAAGCTGATGCAGGCACGCATCATCCTCCAGTTCTTCGCTCTCGTCTTCATCGTGCTGGCGGTCTATTTCGCCGGCGGCCGCAGCTAAGAGGCTAAAATGGTCGTCCTCAACAAGATCTACACCCGCACAGGCGATGACGGCACAACCGCTTTGGTGACCGGCGAGAGG
>JAAZLP010000143.1 GCA_012799265.1 Phyllobacteriaceae bacterium
AGAACTCGATCGCGCTCTATGAAGATACTGTGGTTCTCACCACCGTGGACGCGCGCATCATCGTTCTCGGCGCCAAGGACGGCAAGGTTCTGCGCGAAGTGCAGGCTTTCGACGTCGAAAAGGGCTACAGCTACACCGTTGGTCCGATTGTCGTGAACAACACGATCATCTCGGCCATCTCGGGCTGCTCGATCGCCGGTACTGCCGGTGGCTGCTACATCGTCGCTCACGACTTCAACACGCTTGAAGAAAAGTGGCGCTTCAACACCATCGACGATCCGAACAATCCGGAACAGCAGGCCAGCTGGGGCGAAGTCCCGCCGGAAAACCGCTGGGGCGGTACGCCGTGGGCAACCGGTTCGTATGATCCGGAAACCAACACCACCTTCTGGGGTATTGGTATGCCTGCGCCTTACGCCGAGCTCATCCGTGGTTCGGAAACCGGCGACGTGCTCTACACCAACTCGACCCTGGCGCTCGACGCCGATACGGGCGAGCTGAAGTGGTACTACCAGCACCTGCCGCGCGATAACTGGGACCTTGATAGCCCGTTCGAACGCGTCCTCGTTGACGTTGAAGAAGGCGGCGAAACCAAGAACCTGCTGATCTCGGTTCCGGGCAAGAACGGCATCTTCTTCGCACTCGACCGTAACACCGGCGAATATCTCTGGTCGCAGGAAACTGTTGTCCAGAACGTCGTGTCCTCGATCGACGAAGACGGCACCGTCAACCTCAACGAAGAGCTGATCATGTCCGCTCTCGGTGAAGCTCCGATGATCTGTACCTCGGTTTCCGGTGGTAAGCTCTGGCAGGCTGGCGCTTACAGCCCAGTCACCCAGCAGTTCTACGTGCCGCTCACCGAAGCGTGCAACACGACCGAAGCCACCCAGTCCGAATTCACCGCTGGTAACGCAACCGGCGCCATGAAGTTCGGTCCGCGCGTCCTGCCCGAAGGCATCACCGAGGCTGGCCTCGTTGACGCCATCAAGGTTGGCGTTGAGAAGTCCGAAGACGAAGGCTGGAAGGCCCGTCAGCGCGCTTCGATGACCTCCTCGCTGCTGGCAACCGCCGGTGGTCTGGTTATCGGCGGTGACGCTGGTCGTTACGTCAAGGCATGGGACGATACCACTGGCGAAGTGCTCTGGGAGCAGCGCCTGAACGCCCCGATCGGCGGTTACCCGATGACTTACGAACTCGATGGCGAACAGTACCTGGTCGTCCCGACCGGTTTCTCGGCAGCCGCTGGTTCGATCGCTTCGGCCTTCCCGGAAATCCCGCTGCCGTCCGGCACCGGTAACTCGATCTTCGTGTTCAAGCTGCCAAAGCAGTAAGTATCACTGATCTAAAGAGAGGGGGCCGAAAGGCCCCCTCTTGGTTTGTGCGAGGTGAAAATGTCCCTGTTCTCCAAGTTTGCCGGCATTGCCGCAGCCGTTCTCGTCACCACCACCGCTGTCCAGGCGCAACTCTTGCCGCAGCAGTTGCAGACGCAGGAACGAGAAGTTCAGGGAAACAAGATCCGCGCCTGCGTCGACGACTATAGCGCCGGCGGCAAACTCGACCGTGCCATCGCCCAGGCCATCGGCGACGCCCTCTTTCTGGAAGTCGAATACAAGGAGGCCCTGCGCGGCTTCCCGCTCGACGGAGATGGCTATCTCGCCGAGTTGCAAATCCAGCTGAACAATGACTGCGACCTGTTCATGGGTGTCGTGGTCCAGCCCAACATGCCTTTTCCGGACTGGGCCTCGATCACCCGTCCTTATGCCGAAGTGCCTTTTGTGTTGGTGACGGACAAGCCGGACTATAATTCCCTTGCCGACATCCCCTATGGCCTGACCATCGGCACGTCGCTTGCCAGCCTCGGTGAACGCGTCTTCGCCACCAGCGTCGCCCAGCGCCCGCAGGACCAGCGCTGGAAGCGTCTGCCCTATGCCGATTTTGAACTCATGACGCTGCGCATGCGCGAGGACAAGCTGGCCGCGATGCTGCTCTGGCAGCCGTCGCTGCTGCAGCTGGCTGAAACCGATCCCAGCGTCGCCGATCTGCGGATTATTTCCCTCGACCCCGTGCCACAGGCTGTCGTCCCCGTTGGCGCGCTTGTCTCCACCCGCAACACCTTTCTGCGCACACAGGTCGACAATGCCATTGCCGAGCTGACGGCAGACGGCACGATCGACCAGATCATGGCCGATCTCGGCGTGATGGGGTCGGCGCCCCGCTGATCAGCGAGTGAGATAGGAGGCCAGGACTGGTCCCAGGTCCGGCCACCAGCCTGCAACCAGCGCGATGATGAGCACGGCATAGACCGGCACCACGGCGCGCTGGATTTGCTTCCCCTTATGCGGGAACGCAGCAACCAGCAGCATGCCCCCGGTCAATCCGGGCAGCGGCAGGAGGTTGAGCAGCACCGACGCCATGATGATCTGCTGGGTGGCAACGATGCCCTGCAGCACCGCATAACCAGCCGTCCGCGGCAGCACGTTCGCCACGAATGGCCGGAGCAAATCCAGCAGCGGCACAAAGGCCAGGGTCAGGATCAGCGACGCCAGCACGATCCCCACCAGTGTCCAGCGACCGCCTTTCAGCGTGTCCGGCTCGATCTGCTGATAGCGGATCCAGGCGGTGCGGAAAAATACCGCCATGGCCACGGCCGGCAGCGAGAGGTGGTTGAAGGGATTGGCCGAAAATGAGACCTTGTATGGCGTATCAGGCCGACGCAGGACCTGCGCGAACAGCGTCAGCAGACCGCCATGGACGGCGCAGAAAAACAGCACTCCGAAGAGGCGCGAAAAGATTGCCTGCAATGTGAGGTCGCTGAGCAAACTCAAGGCATCATCCCCTGCTGGACCCACAGGGGTTACCACACTCCCCGGCACACGCAACACCGCCGCGTCGCGCAGTGCGGATTGGACGCAGCAGGTCGATGCGGTCAGACGAGCTTGGAGAGCCGCTGCCTTGCCTCGGCAGCCATGCGGTCCATGGCAGCGCGGGAAATGAGGTTACCAGACTGGACGGCATGATTAGTGCGGATCGCGGCGAAGCCATCAGCAAGCGCAGCCGCCTTCTGCTGCATGGCATAAGCCTCCGCCCGGCGCTCCTTGCGCCAGGCCGCCTGCTCATAGGGGCTGAGCGTATGAAGATTGAAACGCGTAATCTTCGCCATTCACCAAGGGTGAACCGACCGAATTAATGGAAGGTTAATTGCCCCGTCTGGGCGGCAATGGAGGAAGTAACCCGGTTGCGTCCCAGACCCTTGGATTTATAGAGGGCGTTGTCCGCTTCGGCGAGGAGTTGGCCGGACATGCGCTGGGTCGTGTTCACCGCCGCGACCCCGAAGCTGGCGGTCACGAGTTCCAGCGGGCATCCATCCACCACGCCGTGATGGGGCAGGCGGGCTTCGACGATGGTGGGCCTGATCTTTTCCGCCAGCGCGATGGCGTCGTCCAGTTCACAGTCCGGCAGGATGGCCAGGAGTTCCTCCCCGCCATAGCGGAAGACGAAATGGTCGGGGCCGACGGCTTCGGTGAGAATCCGGCTCACCGTCTGGATGCAGTTGTCACCCGAGATGTGCCCGTGCACGTCGTTGTAGAGCTTGAAATAATCGATATCGACCATGATGGCGGCGACGCTGCGGTCGCTGCCGTTCCAGACGTCATCCAGCAGGGAGGTCAGGGACCTCCGGTTTCGCAAGCCGGTCAGGTCATCGTGCTCGCTCTGGAAGCGCAATTGGTCGGTGAGCACGTCATTGCGGAGATTTTGCAGGAAGGACCGGCGTTCGGCCTGTTCGAAGGAATAGGACACCAGCAGCAGGAAGGCACCGAAGGTCACGTAGAAGGATACGATGCCGGCATAGGCTACGCTGGCGAAACCACCATTGAGGAAGGTGGTGACGAACTGGATGGTGAGGATGCCCGCCACGGCGATCATCGCCGAATAGAATCGTGGTCGCAGCAGAACCACGACATAAAGCAGCGTGCTCACCGTGCCGGTCTGATAATTATAGGCGAAGGGGCTGTCGGTAAAAGCCAGGACCGACATCGGCAGAACAGCGCCAAGCAGGCCTGAACCGACTGCCAGGACGTCATAGAGCAGAGCGCTGGGCCAAAGGCGCATGGCGATGATGACGCCGATGGCATAGGGCACGAAGATGCCAAAGCGCAGGGAGACGGCCAGGGCCGAGTTGTCGCCCAGCATGTCGAGATCGCCGAGCGCGGCGAGGCAATAGAAGAACGTGCCGACGCTGACCCAGAGGGTCACCATGGGCAGGCGGTCGGCCAGATAGTTCTTCTGGTATTCCGTCTCGAAGGGCTCGCTGAAAGCCAGCTTGTTGTTGCGCTCGAGTTCGCTATCAACCCGATCGATCGTTATTCTGGACACAGCTCGAAACGACCTTCCAAGTCGGGCTCAATCGGTGAGCCCTGCAATGATTCAATGTTGCAATACCACCAAACCAGCCGCTCCGGCCATCATGGCGCCAGCAGTTTTATTGAGACGTCCCAAGGCTTTCTCGCTGCGGAACATGTCGCGCGCGGCTGCAGCCAGGCCGGCATAGGCGCAGCCAACGATCAGCAGGCAAACCACCACGATGGCGGTCAATTCAAGGAAGGCAACCGGGTTCATCTGACCCAGCGGCACGACCGTTGGCAGAATGGCCAGGTAGAAGACGATGGTCTTGGGATTGCCCATGGTCAGTGAAAAACCGGCAAGGAAGGTTTTCAGCGCATCTTCCTTCTTGGGCTTCATCTGTTCGGAGCCCGGTTTGGCGGACCAGAATTTCCAGGCGATGTAGAGGAGGTAGGCAGCACCCGCCCAGCGGACGATAACAAAAACAGGCGAGAAATAGGTGGCAATGGCCGCAAGGCCGAAAACGGCGAAAAGGAAATAGACGAGGTCGCCGGCGAGAATGCCGAACACCATGGGCATGGCACTCTTGAAGCCGCCCCCCAGTGCGCGCGCAACAATGGCCGCTACCCCGGGCCCCGGGACGATCAGCGCGATCAGATAGGCAACGGTGAAGGCGCTAAGAGTGAACAAGTCCATGGGCGTATTCCTTATATTGAAATACCTTACGCCCTGCTCAAACGCTATTCCAGAGAGCGGTTGACGCATCAGCCATACCGCCTATGCTTGGCTCCATCGCAACTCGACCGGACGGTACCCAATGGATCGCAACCCGACAGCACAGAAAACCTGTTCTGCATTCGGGGATATCCATGCCTGCTTCCGTTACGATTTCGCGACTTTTCTATATCGGGCCTGACGGCCAGAGCCCTTTTTCCAATCTCGACCTGAGCTTTGGTCCGGGACGCACCGGCCTTGTCGGCCGCAATGGCGTCGGCAAGACCACGCTGTTCCGGCTGATCACGGGCGAGCTGGCGCCGAGCAGTGGCACCATTTCGGTCACGGGGCGCGTCGGTGTCCTCCACCAGGAGGTGCAGCCGAAACTCGACGAAACCATCGCCGATCTCTTCGGCGTTCGGGCCGGCTTGGCACTGCTCCAGCGGGCAATCGCCGGCAAAGCCGACGCTGATGAACTGGCAGAGGCCGACTGGACCCTGGAGGCGCGGCTGGATGAAGCGCTGGCGCGTCTGTCCCTTGCTGCCAGCCCGGAAACACCCCTCGCCAGTCTATCGGGTGGCCAGCGGACGCGGGCGGCGCTTGCGGCGCTATTGTTCGACGCGCCCGACCTGATCTTGCTGGACGAGCCGACAAACAATCTCGACGCGGATGGTCGAGCCGCGGTGGCGCAGATGCTGGCGGGCTGGCGCGGCGCTGGAACTGGCGTCGGCGCAGCATGATCTCGATGTCGCCGACCGACAGGTGCGCGACGCCGCGCGGGCGGCGCAGATTGCCCGGGAGCGGCAGGACAGACGCGATGCCGGGGGCCGCAAGAAGGCGGCCAAGGGTGACATGCCGAAAATCCTGATGGGCGGGCTCAAGCGTCGCGCCGAGGAAACTGCGGGTGGGCTTGATCGGCTGGCCGAGCGGCAGGCGGACGAAGCTTCCGAGCGCGCGCGGGAGGCACGGTCGCGGATAGAGGTCCTCACGCCCTTTGCCGTCAAGATCGCGTCGAGCAATCTTCCCTCCGGCAAGGTGGTGCTGCGCGCCAGTGGCCTTACCGGCGGCTATGATCCCGAGCAGCCCATCATCCGCGACTTCTCGTTGGACATCATCGGCCCGGAGCGCGTCGCCATCACCGGCGGCAACGGGGTTGGAAAGACGACGCTCATTAAGTTGCTGTCAGGTTCGCTAACGCCGCAAGCGGGATCGGTCCAGATCGGCGGCCCCATCGCGCTGCTGGATCAGCAGGTGGCGCTGCTCGACCGGAAGCATTCGATCCTCGAGAACTTTCAGCGGCTCAATCCGCAAAGCTCGGTCAATGACTGCCGGGCGCTGCTCGCGGCCTTCAAGTTCCGCAATGATGCGGCGTTGCAGATCGTGGGGACGCTCAGTGGTGGCGAAATGCTGCGAGCGGGTCTGGCCTGCGCGCTGGGCGGGAGCGTTCCGCCGATGCTGTTGGTGCTCGATGAACCGACCAACCATCTCGATATCGGCTCCATCGAGGTGGTCGAAGCCGGGCTGCGTGCCTATGACGGCGCGCTCCTGGTCATCAGCCACGACAGGGCGTTTCTCGACAATATCGGGATCACGCGGGAAGTGGCGCTGGGATAAAAAAAGCCCCCGGAATTTCCGGGGGCTTCCAATGTCACGGCAGG
>JAAZLP010000144.1 GCA_012799265.1 Phyllobacteriaceae bacterium
CCGCGATTGCTTTTGAGGAGAAGTTGGCGGCTTGAAGCTCCTCTTCGACAACAATGTGTCCCCGAAGGTCGCCAGAGCGATCGGGCAATTGTTGGACGAAGGCGATGTTTCGGTGCCGTTACGTGAGAAATTCTCACAGTCGACAAGAGATGTCGAATGGATCACCGCCCTAGGCTCTGAAGGTGGCTGGGCAGTGATATCCGGGGATTTAAGGATTACCAAAAACAAGGGCGAAAGGTTAGCGTGGCTGAGTACGGACTTGGTTGGCTTCTTTATGGAGCCGGCGTTGGCCCGACTTTCGCCTCGCGAACAAACCGCTCGATTGTTACTAAAGCTCCCCGATATCGAGACGCAGATCAGCCTGATATCTGGGCCTGCCCTTTTCTCGCTTCCTATCGGGAATAATTCCCGACTTAAGCAAATTTAACTCACTCCCCTGCGACCCATTCCAGCAGCCATTTCTCGCGGCCTTCATCGCTGAGAATATCTGCGAGGACCGGCAGCACTGTCCGCATTTCCTCTTCCAGCACATAGGGCGGGTTGACCACGATCATGCCCGTACCATGCAGACGCGGGGGATTGGACGGCGCGCGGATCGTGAGTTCGATGCGCAGGATTTTCGGAATGCCGGTGGCTTTGAGCGCCTTGATATAGGTCGCAACCTCGGCCACGTCCTTGATGGGATACCAGAACGCGTAGGTACCGCCGGGCCAGCGCTTGTGCGCCTTGGCCAGTCCCTGCGCCATGCGGTTGAACTCACCCTTTTCCTCAAAGGGTGGATCAACCAGAACCAGACCGCGGTTTTCCTTCGGCGGCACATGCGTACCCAGTGCTGCCCACGCGTCGAGATGGGTGACGCGGGTCTGGAAATCACCGGCAAAGTTCTCGCGCAGCGCTTCCACATCGCTCGGATGCAGCTCCAGCGCCATCAGCCGATCCTGCTTGCGCAGCATGTGCCGGGTGATGAAGGGAGAGCCGGGATAATAGCGCAGGCCGCCGTCAGGGTTCTGCGCGCGCACCGCCTCAACATAGGGCTCAAGGAGATCCGCCGCCTCAGCGGGCAGGGGCTTTTCCATCAGCCGCTGGATGCCCTCAAGCCATTCGCCGGTCCGCTCGGCCTGGTCGCCGTAAAGATCATAAAGCCCCACCCCCGCATGCGTATCGATCACGCGGAAGGCGGCGTCCTTGCGCATGAGATAGGCGAGGATGCGCGTCAGGATCGTGTGCTTGACGACGTCGGCAAAGTTACCGGCGTGGAAGGCGTGGCGATAATTCACGAGGCTTTTGTGCCTTCTGCAAAGAGGATGGTGGCGGCAAAGGCCATGAAGATGGCCGCAAAGCTCCAGTTGAGCGTCTTGCCGACCCATTCGTTCTTGAGCGTCTTTACCAGCCACTCGGCCAGCAACACGGTCGCGATCACCACCGGCAACGAGACGATGACAAACTCAACGCCAAGGAACAGCAGCTTCCCCGCCGCGGCCGGATCACCGGCTGAGACAAATTGCGGCAGGAAGGTCACGAAGAACAAAGCCACCTTGGGATTGGTGAGGTTGATGCCGAGGCCGGTCAGATAGGACTGCTTGAGGCTGGGCGTCTTGCCGCCTTCCTTGACCACCAGAATGCCGCCGCCCGAGCGCACCGCCTGGATGGCAAGCCACACCAGATAGAGCGCGCCGACGATCTTCAATGCCCAGAAAGCTGCGGGTGCCGTGACGATCAGCACCGAAATCCCGAAGGCGACCAGCGTTGTATGGACGGCAATGCCGGTTATCGCGCCCAGCACGGTGGCAAAGCCATGGCTGCGGCCAAAGTTCATGGTGCGCGACACAAAGAGTGCCATGTCGGGCCCCGGCGTAATGGCAAGGGCCAGGCCCGCCAGAGCAAAAGCCAGAATGACGGGAAGGTCAGGTATGAAGGAGGGCATGGAGGTCTAGGCTCAAGATTCTTGGCTCGGACAATTGCACCAAAGCGCCTCTCTGACTAGGGTGCGCCCGAATTGCGGGGCAGGGCCCCAACAGACGAGCGTGAACAATCATGGCGAATGACATCAAGAAGATCGTGCTGGCCTATTCCGGCGGTCTCGACACCTCCATCATGCTGAAGTGGCTCCAGGAGCACTATCAGGCTGAGATCGTAACCTTCACCGCCGACCTCGGTCAGGGCGAAGAGCTGGAACCGGCCCGCAAGAAGGCCGAGATGTTCGGCATCAAGGACATCCGCATCGTTGACCTGCGCGAAGAGTTTGTCCGCGACTTCGTTTTCCCGATGTTCCGCGCCAATGCGCTCTATGAAGGCCAGTATCTGCTCGGCACCTCGATCGCCCGTCCGGTCATTGCCAAGCATCTCGTCGACATCGCCCGCGAAACCGGCGCTGACGCGATTGCCCATGGCGCTACCGGCAAGGGCAACGACCAGGTCCGTTTCGAGCTGACCGCCAATGCGCTGATGCCGGGCCTCAAGGTCATCGCCCCGTGGCGCGAATGGGACCTGCGTTCGCGCACGGCGCTGCTCTCCTATGCCGAGCAGAACCAGATCCCGATTGCCAAGGACAAGCGCGGCGAGGCTCCGTTCTCGGTCGACGCCAACCTGCTCCATACCTCGTCCGAAGGCATGGTTCTGGAAGACCCCGCCGTGCCGTTCCCCGATTATGTGCCTCAGCGCACCGTTGATCCGGAAAAAGCTCCCGACCAGCCGGAGATCATCACCATCGCCTTCGAAAAGGGCGACCCGGTTGCCATTAATGGCGAAAAGCTCTCGCCGGCAACGCTGCTCACCAAGCTCAATGAGCTGGGCGGCAAGCATGGCGTTGGTCGTCTCGACCTCGTCGAAAACCGCTTTGTCGGCATGAAGTCGCGCGGCCTCTATGAAACCCCGGGCGGCACGATCCTCCTTGCCGCGCACCGCGGCATCGAATCGATCACGCTCGACCGTGGCGAAGCCCATCTCAAGGATGAGCTGATGCCGAAATATGCAGAACTCATCTACAATGGCTTCTGGTATTCGCCGGAGCGCGAAATGCTGCAGGCCCTGATCGACAAGAGCCAGGAATATGTGACCGGTGAAGTGACCGTGAAGCTCTATAAGGGCTCGGCGACCGTCATCGCCCGCACCTCGCCGCATAGCCTCTATTCCATGGACCTCGTGACCTTCGAAGAAGGTGCCGTGGCCTATGACCATCACGACGCCGAAGGCTTCATCCGCCTCAACGGCCTGCGCCTCAAGACCTGGGCCGCACGGAACGAGAAGGCCAAGAGCTGATTTCATCAGCTTTTTCGGATCGCAAAAGGCGCCCCTCATGGGCGCCTTTTTTGACTCAAACCGGATTTGAGGGGCGTTCGTCAACGTGCTACACTGAAGGGCGCATCATACCAGCGCGCAAACTTTCCGTATCGATACAGAGCCTTAAGTGCCCGTTAAGTGGCCGTCACTAGTCTCCCGGTCGTCCTATGGACTGAGGGGTAATTCATGGGGTCGAACAAGACCGCGCATTTAGGGGAAGTGGCCGAGACGCTGCTGCTCGACGCAGCGCTCGAAAACATTCCCTATGGGTTCTGCGTCTGGTCTCCCCAGTTCCGCCTGGTGATGTGGAACAAGCATTATCGCGACCTCTATGGTTTTGCCGAGGATGCCATCCATCGCGGCATGACGCTTGAGGATGTGATTCACCTCTCCGTGCGTCTGGGAAACCATCCCGGACAGACTGCTGAGAATTTCTACGAACATTACACCAATGAGCTGCTGTCAAACCGCAGCGGTACCCGCTCCAAAAGCCAGGAAGTGGTGCATGGCGGCCGTATCGTAGAGACAGCCTATATCTATTCCGATCGCCTCGGCTGGGTTGTGACCCATGAGGATATCACCGATGAAATTGCCCGCTCGGAAAGCCAGCAGAAGCGCAAGCTCGAACTCGAACGGCAGAACATCCGCCTCGACGCCGCCGTCAACAATATCTCCATCGGCCTCTGCATGATGGACGCGCGCGGGCGCCTCGTCATCTGCAACGAGCCCTATGCGCGCATCTACAACCTGCCGGTGCAATTGCTGCGCCCCGGCACGCAGCTCGAAGACATCCTCTCCCATCTTTTCGATATGGGCATGAGTTCGGGCACGACACGGGAAGAATATATCGCCTGGCGCCGCGAGGTCATTTCCAAGCGCGAATATGGCAAGAACATTCACGAGCTCAATGGCCGCACCATCCTGATGCAGCACCATCCGATGAAGGATGGCGGCTGGGTCTCGACCCATGAGGACATCACCGAGCAGCGTCAGGCGGAAGCCCGTATCCAGCATCTGGCGCGCCATGATGCGCTGACAGACCTGCCCAATCGCATCGAATTCCTCGAGCAGATGGCGCGTACCGAATCCGGGCTCAAGCGCGGCGAGATGGCCGCCGTGCTCTATATCGACCTTGATCACTTCAAGGCCGTCAACGACACGCTGGGCCACGCCGTGGGCGATGAGGTGATCAAGCAGGCCGCCGTGCGTCTCTGGGGCACGACGCGCGAGACCGATCTCCTGGCCCGCCTTGGTGGCGATGAATTTGCCCTGCTGCTGCGCCCCATCGATGGGGTCGACACCGCCGCGCGAGTGGCTGACCGTATCGTTCAGGCCATGAAGGCGCCGATGAATATCGCTGGTCAGCATGTTGAGATCGGCGCTTCTGTCGGTATCGCCATCGGGCCGGGCGACGGCACCAGCACCGATCAACTGGTCAAGAATGCCGACCTCGCCCTCTACAAGGCCAAGTCCGAGGGGCGCTCGACCTATCACTTCTTTGAAGCCGGCATGGATGCCGAACTGCAGCAGCGGCGCTCCATCGAGGCGGGCCTCCGGCTTGCCATGCAGCGCAACGAGTTGCGCCTCATGTATCAACCACTACTGGGTCTGGCGGAAAACCGGGTGACCTGCGTCGAGGCGCTGCTGCGCTGGGATCATGACGACCGTACCATATCACCCGCCGAGTTCATCCCTGTTGCCGAAGATACCGGGCTCATCGTTCCAATTGGCGAATGGGTGCTGAACGAGGCCTGCCGCATGGCAGCGACCTGGCCCTGCGCTGTGCGGGTTGCCGTCAACCTCTCCCCGGTTCAGTTCCGTCAGAAGGGTCTCGTTGATCAGGTGCGGGCCGCCCTTACCGGTGCAGGGCTCGATCCGGCGCGCCTCGAGCTCGAGATCACCGAAAGCCTGCTGCTCACCGATAGCGAGAGCACCATTGCGGCCCTGCACGACTTGCGCGCCATGGGCGTGCGCATCTCCATGGACGATTTCGGCACCGGCTATTCCTCGCTCTCCTATCTGCGCTCCTTCCCCTTCGACAAGATCAAGATCGACCGCTCGTTCCTGCGCGATCTCACCACCCGCGCAGATAGCCAGGCCATCATCAAAGCCGTGATCGGGCTGGGTCAGTCCCTCGGCATGCTGACGACTGCCGAAGGGGTGGAAACGGAAGAGCAGCTGGCTCTGGTGCGGGAGCACGGCGTTTCGGAAGTGCAGGGTTTTCTCTTCTCGCCGCCATTGCAGCCGACGACCCTCAGCAATCTACTTCATTCCGACGCGGCCAAATTCCAGGCGCAGCAGAAGGCCTCCTGACCCCGTCCTGCCTCCTCTCAACGGCGGCTCATGGAAACTGCAACCCCCGGTTGCAGAATGTTTCCTTGTGAAATCGGGCCTCATGGGTTATGCAGCGCGCGACCCTGTCGGCCCCAGACCATTTCGGCGCCGGCGCATTCATATCGCATGGTCTGTTCTGGCCAACCCACCCGAGAGACATCTCCCGTGGGATGGATTCGTGGATCATGCCCACCAAGGCGGACCCTAATGGCCCTGCGCAATATCGCCATCATCGCACACGTCGACCATGGCAAGACCACCCTCATCGATGTCCTGCTCAAGCAGTCCGGCGTGTTCCGCGAAAACGAACGCGTTGAAGAGCGCGCCATGGACAGCAACGACATCGAGCGCGAGCGTGGCATCACCATTCTCGCCAAGGTGACGTCGCTGATGTGGAACGATACCCGCATCAACATCGTCGACACTCCCGGCCACGCCGACTTCGGCGGCGAAGTGGAGCGCATCCTCTCCATGGTCGACGGCGTGGTTCTGCTGGTCGACTCCGCCGAAGGCCCGATGCCGCAGACCAAGTTCGTGCTTGGCAAGGCGCTGGCCCAGGGCCTCAAGCCCATCGTGGCGATCAACAAGATCGACAAGTCCGACGAACGCCACATGGAAGTGCTCGAAGAAATCTTCGATCTCTTCATCGCGCTCGACGCTACCCCCGAACAGCTCGATTTCCCCGTGCTCTATGGCGCAGCCAAGCTGGGCTGGATGTCGGAAACCCCGGATGGTCCGCGTGAGAGCCTCGCGCCGCTTCTCAACAAGGTCATCGAGCACGTGCCGGAGCCGACCGTTGAAGAAGGCCCGTTCCGCATGCTGGTGACCACCATCGAGCGCAACCCGTTCCTCGGCCGCATTCTGACCGGCCGCATTTCCTCGGGCACGGTCAAGGCGGGCGACGCCATCCACACGCTGAACCGTGAAGGCAAGATCGTCGAAAAGGGCCGCGTTTCCA
>JAAZLP010000145.1 GCA_012799265.1 Phyllobacteriaceae bacterium
AGCGGTCGGTGCGGAAGCGCTCGAGGCGGCGGGCGAGGTCGATGTCATCACCGCCGAGGCCGCGTTCACCGATGAGCACGGCAAGCTCGGCAGCGGTGCGCGCGTCGCCGTCTTCTGCTCCGGCCACAACCATATGGGCGAGGCGCGGGTGGAGAGGCAGGCGGGCGAGGGCCTTGCCGGCTGATGTGAGATGGCCCGAGGCGTCGATGGCGTCGAGGCGGGTGAGGAGCGCTTTTGCCTCCGCCCAAGCGGGAGCGGGCGGGGGATCGAGGAAGGCCAGGGCCTTCGGGTCAGTGACGCCCCAGGCGGCGAGATCAAGGAGGAGATTGGAGAGATCAGCGGCGAGGATTTCGGGCGTGTCGAAGGCGTCGAGGGCCGAGTTCTGGCCCTCGTTCCAGAGGCGGATGGCAACGCCCGGGCTGGTGCGGCCGGCGCGGCCGCGGCGCTGATCGGCACCGGCGCGGGAAACGCGTCTTGTGGCGAGGGTCGTGAGGCCGGTTGCGGGCTCATAGAGGGGTACGCGGCGGTAGCCGGCATCGATGACGATGCGCACGCCTTCAATGGTGAGCGAGGTTTCGGCGATTGAGGTGGCGAGCACGACCTTGCGGCGGCCTTCCGGCGCGGGGCGGATGGCGGCATCCTGCTCGGCGGGGGTGAGCTGGCCATAAAGGGGCGCGAGGTCGGTATTGGCAGGCAGCTTGTCCTTGAGGCGTTCCGCGGTGCGGGTGATTTCGCCCTGACCGGGGAGAAAGACGAGGGCGGAACCTTCGTGTTCGCGCAGGGCCTTCAAAGTGGCCGAAGTCACCTGATCTTCGATGCGCTGGAGCGGATCGGGCTCGAGGTAGAACGTCTCGACCGGGAAGGTGCGGCCGGGGCTGTCGATGACCGGGGCATTGTCGAGGAGGGCCGAAACGCGGGCGCCGTCGATGGTGGCGGACATGACGAGAAGGCGGAGATCCGGGCGAAGGGCGCGGGCGTCGAGGGTGAGCGCGAGGCCGAGATCGGCGTCGAGGCTGCGCTCGTGGAATTCGTCAAAGAGCACGGCGGCGATGCCGGAAAGCTCCGGATCGTCGAGCAGCATGCGGGTATAGACGCCTTCGGTGACGACCTCGATGCGGGTCCTGGCCGAGATTTTGGATTCCATGCGGACGCGATAGCCGACGGTCTGGCCGACATCTTCGCCAAGGAGCTTTGCCACCTGGCGGGCGGCGGCGCGAGCGGCCAGGCGGCGGGGCTCGAGGACGATGATGCGGCCATCATTGCGCCAGGGCGCGTCGAGCAGGGCGAGGGGCACGCGCGTGGTCTTGCCGGCGCCGGGCTGGGCGACGAGCACGGCGGCAGTACCGCTGGCGAGGGCATCGGCCAGGGCGGGGAGGGCGGCATCAATGGGTAGAGCGGGCCAGGACATGGCGTGGAGATAGCGGCTGGCGCGGCCTGCGGGCAAGCGGATTGCGCAGGCATGGGCAACGCGGCGGCGAGAGCCGCGTTGGGGCGGCATGAGCAAAATCGGCAATGCTGGCGATATCAGGATCGGGGTTTCAGGCTGGACCTATGCGCCCTGGCGCGGGAATTTTTATCCCCAGGGCCTGGTGCAGAAGCGCGAGCTTGCCTTTGCCGCCAGTCAGTTCAATGCGCTCGAGATCAATGGGACGTTTTACGGCATGCAGACGCCCAAGGCGTTTGGTGGCTGGGCAGAGGCGGCGCCGGAGGGATTTGTCTTTGCGGTGAAGGGCCCGCGCTATCTGACGCATATGCTTCGGCTCAAGGAGCCGGAGGCGCCGCTGGCCAATTTCTTTGCCTCGGGCCCGCTGGCGTTGGGAGATCGGCTGGGGCCAGTGCTCTGGCAGTTTCCGGAGCGGTTCAGCTTCAATGCGGAGCGGATCGAGCACTTTTTCGAACTCCTGCCGCGGGACACGATGGCGGCGGCTGCGCTGGCGCATCGGCATGACCGACGGCTGCGCGCGCCGGCAGATTATGGCGATGGGGTGAAGCGACCGATCCGGCACGCCATGGAAATCCGGCATGAGAGTTTTCGCGGTCCGGCCTTTATCGACCTGCTGCGGCGCCATGATGTGGCGCTGGTCTGCGCTGACACGGTGGACTGGCCGCTGCTGATGGATGTGACTTCGGACTTTGTCTATTGCCGGCTGCATGGATCGGCGGAGCTTTATAAATCCGGCTATTCTGCGCAGCAGCTGGACCAATGGGCCGAGCGCATCCGGAACTGGACCATCGGGGCGGAAACGGATGGGAATTTCGTCTGCCCGCCAGTGGCCGATGGCAGAGCGCGCGATGTTTTTCTCTTTTTCGACAATACCGACAAGCTGATGGCGCCGGGCGACGCCAAGGCACTGATGGCGCGGCTGGGCCTGCGCTGGGAACCAGGTGCCTAAGGCGCTTATTCGGCGGCGCCGCGTTCTTCCATGAGGGCGTCGGGGCCGTTGGGGTCGCCGGGGGCGGTTTCGACGCCGAGGTCGGGGAAGGCGGCGATGCGCTGGTTGCGGAAATCGGTGCGCAGCACGATAAGGCCGCGCTCTTCAAACCAGGTCAGCAAGCGCCGGGCGCGGCTTGCGGAATGGGTGCCATAGAGGCGCGCGAGGGTGGCGTCGGAGGGGCAGGGGGCGCCGGTGAGGGCAGCCTGGGCGAGGACGAGGAAGACGCCCTGGACGTCGTCCGTGAGGGTTTCCGAGAGCGCGAGGGCCTGCTGCCAGCCATCGGACTGGGCGGTTTCTTCGTCGGGGGCGACGCGGGCGACAGCCAGCATGCGCTTGAAGGCGGGCAGGGCTGGCGGTTCGCCGGGGACGCGGCGGATGCGGCAGCGGACGAGGAAATCCTGATAGAGCTGGGCGGTGTTGCAGAAGCCCGCGTCAGGGTCGCTCATCAGTTCGATCATGACCGAGTTGATCTGGGCTTCGCGCTCGGCTTCGTCGATCTCGGGGAAGAGCGAGGCCGGTTCTTCCGGGGCTTTGGCACGGGCCTTGGCGCGCGCTTCGGCGACCTGAGCCAGCAGATCATTGGTCGAGGGCGGCGGCGGGGGCGCCGGGCGGCGGACCACGGGGCGGACCAGCTCGTCAGGGTCCATGGTGAAAATGAGATCGGCCGCGTCGGCCGGGGCTTCCGGCAGTGGCGTCAGCTTGGGGCTGGTGGAGCGGGCCGAGGTTTCGACCGGGCCAATGGTGATCGGCAGCGGGCGACGCGAGACGGCGGGGCCGAGGGCGACGAAATGGCCGCGCGCGAGGTCGCGGAACTGTTCGGCCTGGCGGCGGTCCATGCCCAAAAGGTCGGCGGCGCGGGCCATGTCGATATCGAGGAAGGTGCGGCCCATGAGGAAGTTGGAGGCTTCCGCGGCGACGTTTTTCGCCAGCTTGGCGAGGCGCTGGGTGGCGATGACCCCGGCAAGGCCGCGCTTGCGGCCACGGCACATGAGATTGGTCATGGCGCCGAGGGAGAGCTTGCGCGCTTCGTCGGATACTTCGCCGGCAGCGGCGGGGGCGAAAAGCTGGGCTTCGTCGACGACGACGAGGACCGGGTACCAATAGTCGCGGTCGGCATCGAACATGCCGCCGAGGAAGGCGGCGGCGGCGCGCATCTGCTGCTCGACGTCGAGGCCTTCGAGATTGAGGACGACGGAGACGCGATGCTGGCGCACGCGGGCGGCGATGCGGGTCAGTTCGTTTTCGGTGCGCTGGGCATCCACGACGAGATGGCCATAGCGATCGGCCAGGGTGACGAAGTCGCCTTCCGGATCGATGACGCATTGCTGCACCCATTGGGCCGACTGCTCGAGCAGACGCCGCAACAGGTGGGATTTGCCGGAACCGGAATTGCCCTGAACCAGGAGACGGGTCGCCAGCAGCTCTTCCAGATCCATGCTGGCAGTGCCGTGGCCACGGCTTTCTCCCATATCGATCGAAACTTGCATCTTCTCTCCGCCTGCACAGCCGTCATCGGCGCGGGAAAACTACGCAGGACGACTCGGGGTTAGGAGACTGTTAGCACGTCGCTCAGCGATTCGGAGACGTAGCGGAAAGTTTGAAGAGAGCCTGTGGAAGGCTCTTTCTCAGGGCTTGCTATAGATCACGAAGCAGACGCGCCGGGCGGGCAGAGGCGGCACGGAAAATCGTCATCGCCCCCAATGTGGCGGTGATGGCGATGGCGATGGCGAGGACAACGGCGATGATGTCGGGTTTGAAGGTGAACTCAACCTCGAGCATCAGCCCGCTGACGACGCGACCAACGCCGAGACCGATGATGACGGCCGGAATGGCGGCGAGGAGGGCCAGAATGAAATATTGGAGGAACGCCGTCGCCATAAGCTCGAAGCGGGTGGCGCCGAGAACCTTCGTGATAACCGTGTCGGCTTCGCGCTGACGGCGGCCGGTCGAAAGGCTGCCGATGAGGACGAGGAGGCCATTGCCGACGGCGAGGCCGCCGACAAGCGTCGCCGCAAAGGAGAGCTGGCCGAGGGAATCGGTGACCTGTTTGAGCGTATCGCCGACGGAGATGAAGCGGATGTCGGGCAGCTCGGCGGCGAGAAGGCGGGTGACGGCGTCTTCCTGACCGGGGGCAGCGGTGACGGCGGCAAAGAGAGTGGTCGGGTAATTGTCGAGTACGCCGGGGGAGAAGGTGGCGAGGAAGTCGATACCGCCCTGCCAGGAATAATCGCGGAAGCTGGCAATGGTCGCGGTCACGTCTTCGCCGAAAATGGAGAAGGTGAGCGTGTCGCCGAGATCGACGCCGAGGCCATTGCGGAGGCTCTGGTGGAGGCTGACCAGGGCAGGGCCGGCATAGTCTTCCGGCCACCATTCGCCGGCCGTGACACGGGAGGATGACGGCAGGACGGAGCGGAAGGTGAGCGGCACTTCCCCAGCAAGGAGGAAAGTCGCTTCCGGGCCGCGGGTGCGAAGCTGGGCCGTAGGGGTGCCGGCGACGTCAGTGAGGCTGCCGCGCAGCATGGGGGTGGAGACGAAGCGGGTGATGCCCTGACCTGACGTGGCGAGGGTTTCGAGATCAGTGACTTCGTCGGGGAAGAGATCGGAGCCAACTAGGGTCGGCGCGTCGAAGGCGGAGGCGCCCAAAAATTCCTGCTGCAGGTTTGCCTGCATGACGAGGACGACGATGAGCATGGCGAGGGCCATGCCAGCCGAAACAGCGACCGCAGCGGCATTGGCGCCAGAGGCGATATTGCGCAGGGCGTGGCGGATGATGCGGTTGGGCACTTCGGGGAGGCGCGCAATGACGGCCTGCACGAGGCGGATAAAGAGCTGGAAGAGGATGGCTGCGACAACGCTGGCAAGGCCGAAGGCGGCGACGAGAGCAGGATCGCCGGTCATGGCCCAGGCGAGAAGGAAGAAGGCCACGATGGCGACGAGCAGCGGGATGATCTGCCAGGACAAAAGCAGGGCTTTCCAGTCGACCGGCGGGGCATCGAGGCCTTTGGCGCGGAAGAGCAGGACCGGGCGGATGGTCTGGGCCTGCTGCAGCGGCAGATAGGCAAAGGCAAAGGCGGTGACGAGGCCGGTGCCAGCGGCGATGAGCAGCGGCTGGAGATGGATCGAGGGCGCGAGCGCGATGCCCACGGCGGCGCCGATATAGGGCAGGATCAGCCAGGCGATGGAGGCGCCGATGATGAGGCCGATGGCGACGCCGACGGCGGCAAGGGCGGCGACCTGGGCAAAGAAGTGGAGGAAGACGCGGGCCCGGGTGGCGCCGAGGCTGCGCATGACGGCGATGACCGAGGAGCGCTCGGCGATATAGGCACGCATGCCGGTCCAGACGCTGACGCCGCCGATCAGCAGCGAGCCGAGACCGACGATGAGCAGGAAGCGCATGAAGAGATCGTAGTAGCGCACCATCTGCCCGAGGCCTTCGCGGGCGGTGCGGAAGGTCCAGCCGCTATCGGTGATGGTGTCGACGGCGCGCAAGAGGCCAGCGTCGATGTCGCGATCATCGAGATGGATCTTGTAGCGGTACCAGGTGCCAAGGCCGGGGAGCGGCGAGGTGCGGTCGGAAACTTCGCCGAAACCTTCGGTGGTGATGAGGGTGGGCATGCCGAGGCGGAAGCCACGCACCGGGGCATCGGGCAGGGCGCCGAGAGTGCCGCGAACCTGAAACTCGGTGCCACCGAGGCCAAAAGTGTCGCCGATGGAAAGGCCAAGCTGGTCGAGCATGACGCCGTCGATGAGGGCGCCATGGGTATCGTCTATCTCGGCGAGGAGTTCGGTGACGGACTGGCCGGGGGCGAGTTGCGGGCTGGTGACGCGGCCGAGCAGGGGATAGTCGGCGCCAACGGCGCTGACGTCGGCAAAGGCTTCGGCTTCGAACGTTTCGGCGCGCAGATTGGTGTCGATGACTTCGACAACGCGGCCGAGGGCGCGCATGGTCTCGATTTCGTCGGGACGGGCGACACGGTCGGCGCGGGAGAGCTCGATATCGCCGCCCATGATTTCGGCAGCGCCGATCTCAACGGCCCGGGTAATGCTGGTGCCGACCGAATTAACGCCGGCGATGAGCGCCGTCCCGACGGCGAGGCAGACAACTAGCAGCAGGAAGCGGCGCAGGTCGCCGCGCATGTCGAGAAGGCCAATGCGGATGGCAGGCCAGAGCTTGTCCATCAGCGCGCCACCGTCGTCTCGGTCAATTCGCCCTGGGTCATGGTGTAGACCCGGTCGGCCTTGGCGGCGAGACCGGGGTCATGGGTGATCATGACGACGGCGGTGCGGTTCTTGCGGGCGAGGTCGAACATGAGATCGACGACAATGGCGCCGGTCTTCTGGTCGAGATTGCCGGTGGGCTCATCGGCGAGGAGCAATGGGGGCGAGGCGACGGTGGCGCGGGCAAGGCCGACGCGCTGCTGTTCACCACCCGACATGGCCGAGGGGAGGTGGTCGAGGCGCTTGCCGAGACCGACGGCGGCCAGCGCTGCGCCCGCCTTTTCGCGAATCGCGGGGAGGCCCAGTGCGGGTTCGGCGATTTCGAGGGCGAGGCCGACATTGTCGAGCGCCGTCAGCGAGGGGATGAGATGGAAGCTCTGGAAGACGATACCGAGGGTGTGGCGGCGGAACTTGGCCAGTTCGTCCTCGTCCATGCCATCGAGGTCGTGGCCATTGACATGGACCGAGCCGCCGGTCGCTTTTTCGAGGCCTGCCAAGAGCATGAGCAGCGAAGTCTTGCCGCTGCCGGAGGGGCCGACAATGGCCACAACTTCTGCCGGAGCGACGGTGAGCGAAACTTTTCGCAAGATGTGGAGAGGGCGTCCGGCGACGTCAACGCTATAGTCGACGTCACGAACGTCGATGATCGCTGCCTCAGACATTGAAACGCCGCCCCTCCATATTTTTTCTCCCCACTTGTTCTGGTGGGGTTGGTGATTTGTAAAGCGTCTAGTTGTGCCGATCGTAACAAAGCCGTCAATCACAACACTTTCGTGTAGCCGAAAGGTTTGTGTAATGTCAGAGATGGCATGCTCACAATCGGAGGGGTTCAAGGTGGGATTCTGGTCGCGCGTTTTAGCCATTGCTGCGGTTGTCATGGTCGCCCTGGCGCCAACCATGGGCCAGGCGCAATCTCGCGAGATCGAGCTACTGACCTCCTATGTCGGTGACTGGCGCGGCGAAAGCGCGCTGGTGGGCGGCGGCAAGTCCGAGCCATTCCGCTGCCGTCTCAACGTTTCCACGGGCAATCTGGGCAAGATCAACTATACCGGCCGCTGCACGCTGGTGAATGCGACGCTGTCGATCAGCGGCACCATTGCCTATGTCGCCGCCAATAACCGCTATGAAGCGGCAATGAGCTCGAATGCCGGCTATACCGGCCTCGCCATTGGCCGGGTGTCTGGCGACCGCATCAGCTTTGACCTGCGCGAACAGGCCAAGGACAAGGCCGGCAGCGATGTGCGCATCGGCGCGGCGATCCTGCTCAACGATGACCGGATCACGGTGGATTTCGAGGTCGAGTTCAACAATTCCGGCGAAGTGCTGAAGGCCTCGGTGCCGTTCAGCCGGTAAGCTTTCTGCCAAGGCATAGTCAGGCGCCCGTCTCACAGGAGGCGGGCGTCTTGTTTTGCATGAAGCGGCGTTGACAGGGATCGGGCATTGCGCAATCTTGTATGGAAGATTGAGCCAATCGGTTCAGGCCCTCCTTTCAAGACGACAGACCCGAAATGAAATTTGCTATCGTCGGCACCGGTGGCCGGCATCAGATGTTCCGCGACGCCGTTTGCCACACCCATGCCGAGACCGCCGAACTGGTGGCGCTCTGCGACGTCAATCAGAGCCGACTGGCGCTGTCGGCGTCAAAGGTGCCGAACCGGACGGGGAATGGCATTGCCACCTATCTGGCCGAGGATTTTGACCGGATGCTCTCTGAGCAGGCGCCGGATACGGTCATCGTCACGGTGCCTGATTATCTCCACGACGAATACATCATCCGCTCGCTGCGCGCGGGCAAGGATGTGATGACCGAAAAGCCGATGACCATCGACCTCGCGCGGCTCAAGCGTATTCTCGATGTGCAGCGGGAGACGGGCAGGAAGGTCACCGTTACCTTCAACTACCGCTATTCACCGGCGCGGACGCAGCTCAAGGAAATCATCCAGAGCGGCGTCATTGGCGACATTACCGCGATTGATTTCCGCTGGTATCTCGACCGGGTACATGGGGCGGACTATTTCCGCCGCTGGCACCGCTACAAGGACAAATCCGGCGGGCTTCTGGTGCATAAGTCGACGCACCATTTTGACCTGTTGAACTGGTGGGCGGCGTCGACGCCGAAAAGCGTGTCGGCAACGGGGAAACGCGATTTCTACACGCCGGAAATGGCGATCAAGCTGGGGCTCGAGGGGCATGACGAGCGCTGCCACACCTGTCCGGTGGCACATAAATGCGCGTTCCGCATGGACCTAGAGGCGGATGAGCCGCTGAAAGAGCTTTATCTCGATGCGGAGAATGACGACGGCTATTGGCGCGATAAATGCGTCTTTGCCGAGGACATCACCATCGAGGACACGATGCAGGTGCAGGCGCAATATGCGTCGGGGGCGTCGCTCAATTATACGCTGGTTGCCTATTCGCCCTGGGAAGGGCTGGAGGTGAAATTCCACGGCACCAAGGGCGAGCTGACGCACAAGCATATCGAAGTGCATGGCGTCTTTGCCGGTGGGCATAGGGAGCGCGGCGGCGCCGATGAGGTGGAGGCGATGTCGACCGAGCTGCACCTGGCGGGCGAATTGCCCAAGAAGCTCGATGTGTGGACCGGCAGGGGCAGCCATGGCGGGGCGGACCCGATCATGCTGGGCTATCTCTTTGATCCCCAAAACTTGCCAGAGGACAAATATGGCCGCGCTTCCGATCAGGTGGCGGGGGCATGGTCGATCCTCACCGGGATTGCGGCCAATCGCTCCATTGCCGAAGGCGGGGCGCGCATAGAGATAGACAGGATGCTGCAGGAGGCCGGGATCACGCTCTAAAGTAGAATGGCGCCAAGGCTTTTCGGCGCTGGACAGGGCCGTGCCGATTCCCCAAGGAGGAGGCAGGGTCAGCACAAAGGAATCAGTCATGGCCGAGACGGCGCAAGAACATGTTCCCGAAGAAACCATCGCCATGCGCGTGGTGGGGACACTGCGCAACGAAATCGTGACCATGGCACTCAAGCCCGGCGATGCGATTTCGGAGAGCGATATTGCGGCGCGCTATGGCATTTCCCGCCAGCCGGTGCGCGAGGCGTTTATTCGCCTCGCCCAGCAGGGGCTGCTGCTGATCCGGCCCAAGCGGGCGACGGTCGTGAAGAAAATCTCGCCCGATGGCGTGCGGCAGAGCCGGTTTATTCGCGAGAGCATCGAGGTGGAAATCATCCGCCGCGTGGCGGGCAATCCCGGACCGGATGCGGCGGCGGTTCTTGGGCAGCTGATCGCGGATCAGGAAAAAGCCTCGGGCGCTGGCGACAGCCGCGGCTTTCACCTGCTGGATGAACTCTTCCACCGCACGCTGGCGCGACTGGCGGGCGTTGAATATGCGTGGCAGCTGATCGACGACCACAAGATGCAGCTCGACCGGGTGCGCTATCTGACCCTGGGCGGCGCCTCGAGCCAGCGCGCCATCGCCGAGCACAAACTAATCGCCGAAGCGGTGAGCAAGGCCGACCCCAAGGCGGCCGAAGAGGCAATGCGCGCGCATCTGGCGCGGGCCGAAGTGCTGCTTAGCCAGACGATCGAGGATTTTCCGGACTATTTTGAATAGGGCCGCCTTTCGAGCCCAAAGGTGATGGTGCTCGGGTTGACCGGGTGAGGCTTGCTAGGCAGTGTGCGGGTCCCGCCCTCCTGCCGTCGAGCCGCTTCACATGACCGAACCGGACTCCAAGCCGGACTGGAACCTCGTTCTTCCGCCGCTCAAGGCTGTTTATTCCCGGTTCCTGCGCGAAGAGCGCTGGATGCTGGCGCTGGTGGTCGTGGTCATGCTGGCGGGATCGGTGATGCTGGTCGTGACGCCGTTCCTCTTTTCGCGTCTCATCGACACGCTGGCAGCCGGCAATCTCGCAAGCGGGGCGCTGGCGGGGTTTCTCCTCTATGCGGTGATGCGCGGGCTGGGGACGGTGGCGGCCTATGCCAATAATTACCTGGCGGTGATTGCGGCGGAGAACCTCAACTTCATCGCGGCGACGAGCTTTTTCAGCCGGCTTTTGCAAAAACCGGGCAGCTTTTTCATCGACAACAATCCGGTGGCCATTCAGACGGCGCGGCAGCAGGGGCAGTATTCGGTCTATGCGCTGATGCAGCTCGCCATCATCGTCTTCATCCCCGGCATTACGCAGATCGTGCTGGCGGTGGGGCTGGTGGGTGCGGTGATCAATGTCGAGCTCATGGTCATCGTGGTGGTCTATGGGCTCTTTTTCATCGGGCTGACCTATCTCGCCAATCGCTGGACGCGGCCGCTGCTCGACAAGGCCATTGAGGCGCAGCAGGACAATGCGCGCTTCATGGGTAATGCGGTGAACGCCATGGAAACGCTGCGCTATTTCAACGGCGACCATTGGATCAGCGAGAAATTCACCGAGATCGCCAATATTTCGCGGACCAACTGGGTGCAGTGGTCGCGGCGGCGGATTTTGCTGGCCGGGATTTTTGGCGGCGGGCTCGCGGCGCAGCTGGCGGTGACCTATTGGGTGCTGCTGCCGCGCTTTGATGCAGGGCAGTTGAGCGTCGGCGATATCGTCCTCATCAACATGATCCTCGTCCAGCTCAACCAGCCGTTCGAGATGATCGGGACCTCAGTCGACGAAATCATGCGCGCGGCCAGCCGGTTCATGCCCTTTGCCAAGATGTGGATGGCGCCGGATGACCCGGGGCATCTGGGGCAGAAGAAGATCGATGTCGCGCGCGGCGAAATCCGGTTCGACAATGTCGGCTTCCGTTATGGCGAGCGGCAGACATTGCGCGATGTGAATTTTGTCGCGGGGCCGGGGCAGCTCAATTTCATCACCGGGGCGACGGGTTCGGGGAAATCGACGCTGTTCAAGCTGGCGCTGAAATCGCTGGAGCCGACGGCAGGGCGGATTTTCGTTGATGGACTGGATCTGTCCGAAATCGACCGGACAAGCTGGTACGACGCGGTGGGCGTGGTGCCGCAGGATGTGATGCTGCTCAACGATACGCTGGCAACCAACATTGTCCTCGGGCGCGAATTCGATCGCGAGCGGATGCGGCGGGCGGCGGCCAAGGCGAGCATTCTCGATTTCATTGATGGGCTGCCGGATGGCTTTGAGACAAGCGTAGGCGAACGCGGGCTGAAACTGTCGGGCGGGGAGCGGCAGCGCGTGTCGATTGCGCGGGCGCTTTATGCCGATCCGAAGGTTTTGTTTCTCGATGAGGCCAGCTCGGCGCTGGACGAGACGACAGAAGCCGAGATCATGGGCGAACTGCGCCGGCTGATGGATGGGATGACCATTCTCGCCATTACGCATAGAAAGAGCGTGATCGGACCGGATGATCAGGTCATTGTGCTGGAGGGGACTTCGGCGCCAGAGACGGAGAGTGAGCATGAAGACGCGGCGGCTGGGCAAGACGGGCTTTGAGGTCAGCGAAATCGGGCTGGGCTGCTGGCAGCTGGGCGGGGATTTCGGGCCGGTGGGCGACGAGACGGCCAATGCCATTCTGGATGCGGCGCTGGCCTCCGGGATCACCTTCTGGGACACGGCTGACGTCTATGGCAGCGGGCTGAGCGAGAGCCGCATTGGCGCGCACGCCAAGGGGCCGGGCGTCAAGGTGGCGACCAAGCTGGGACGCTCGGGGACGCTTTTTCCCAGCAAATATACCAAGGACGGCGTCCGCGAGAGCCTTGTGGGGTCGGCGCGGCGGCTGGGTGTAGAGCGGCTCGATCTGGCGCAGCTTCATTGCGTGCCGACCGACGTTTTGCGCGATGGGGCAATCTTTGGCTGGATGGATGAATTCAAGGCCGAGGGGCTGGTGGCCCATTGGGGCGCGAGTGTCGAAACCATCGAAGAGGGCATGATCTGCCTTGAGCAGGACGGCTGCGCGACGCTGCAGATCATCTTCAACCTTTTCCGCCAGGACGCGGCGGAAAAGTTGCTGCCGCTGGCCGCGGAGAAGGATGTCGGCATCATCGTGCGCCTGCCGCTGGCGAGCGGGCTGCTTAGTGGCAAGTTCGACAAGAATACGCGTTTCGATGAGAGCGATCACCGCAGCTATAATCGCGACGGCGCGGCCTTCTCGGTGGGCGAGACTTTTTCGGGCATTCGCTTTGAGCGCGGCGTGGAACTGGTGGCCGAGCTCAAGGGGCTGGCCCCGGAAGGGGTGCCGCTGAGCCAGTTTGCGCTCCGCTGGATTTTGGATCATCCGCAGGTGTCGACGGTGATCGCGGGCGTATCGAAGCCCGAGCAGATCGCGGACAATGTCGCTGCCAGCGAGCGCAAGAGCCTTTTCCCGGCGCTGATGAAGCAGCTCGGCGAGTGGTACGAAGAGAAGGTGAAGCCGGAAATTCGCGGCGGGGTGTGAGGGGAAGATTACCCCCTCCCTAGCTGCGCTAGGGCCTTTGCGGCCCAGCTTCGCTACCCTCCCCTCAAGGGGGGAGGGTGACGCCGGTGATTTAGCCGGTCTTGCGGGCGGCTTTTTCGGCCTCCGCCGCGGCAGCTTCCTTGGCCTTCTGGGCTTTCACATAGGCCTTCAGCACATCCTGCATGCGGGTGATGTGACCTTTGCCTTGCTGCTTGAAATAGAAGAACACCTCGGCGTCCAGCTTGAGATGGACGGAGGTCTTGTGATCAGGGCCAAACAGGGCAGCATTTTCCCAGAATTCGTCGCCGAGCTCGGGACCTTCGGGGGCGTTAGGGTCGTAAAATAACTCACCCCTATCCTTCATCGCCCGGATTTCTTCGAGCGTAGCCCTCTTGATATTTTCTTCTGTCACGACGTCCTCCTAGCCAAGCGGAGATTAGTCTTACCCGCCCCGCACGCTCAGAATGGATGAGAACGTAGCATCGACCATCCACCATGCCGGTGGATCGCCATCGCTGCTCGCCATAGTCGAAGCGGTTATCCGGCTCCGTCAGCACCCATTGTTCGAATATCAGCACGGCATCAAGGATATCGACCGCATGTTTCTCGATATTCGAAAGCCGTTTCGCTTCGTCCCACCCGTAGTCCATGCTGCCCCCAAGCATAGTCGAGTAGAGAAAATGTACACGAAAAATGTACACCACGTCAAACTGGGGTCATCCCTCTAGCGGTCTTGGGGCGACGCACCTAACTTAGGGGTCTGAAAATCAAGAAGAGTAGCCTGATGTCCCATCCTGCGTTTGAGCTTGTTCGTGACGAGAAGATTGCCGAGATCAATTCAGAGGCAAAGCTCTATCGGCACAGGAAGACGGGGGCGGAGGTGCTGAGCCTCGTCAATGACGACGAGAACAAGGTCTTTGGCATTACCTTCAAGACGCCGCCGGAGGATTCGACCGGTATCGCGCATATTTTGGAGCACTCGGTGCTCTGCGGATCGAAGAAATATCCGGTGAAGAAGCCGTTCGTGGAGCTGCTCAAGGGCAGTATGCACACCTTCCTCAACGCCATGACCTATCCGGACAAGACCGCTTATCCGGTGGCCAGCCAGAACCTCAAGGATTTTTACAATCTCGTCGATGTCTATCTCGACGCGGTGCTGTTTCCGCTGATCACGGAAGACACGTTTGAGCAGGAAGGCTGGCACTACGAGCTCGACAGCCTTGATGCGCCGCTGGTCTATAAGGGCGTGGTCTTCAACGAGATGAAGGGCGTCTACTCATCGCCGGACTCGGTGATGCATACGCAGACGCAGGGCGCGCTTTATCCCGATACGACCTATGGCAAGAGTTCGGGCGGCGACCCCAAGGTGATCCCCGAGCTGACCTATGAGCAGTTCAAGCGCTTCCACCAGACCTATTACCATCCGAGCAATGCGCGGGTCGTGTTCTCGGGCGACGACGCGCCGGAAAAGCGGCTGGAAATCCTCGATGGCTATTTCAGCCAGTTCGAGCGCATCGAGGTGGATGCCGAAGTGCAGCTGCAGCCGCGCTGGAATGCGCCGCGCACCGTTAAAGGCACCTATGCCGGTGCGATTGATCCGGAGAAGCGGCGTGACGGCATGGCGTCGGTCAACTGGATGATCGATCCGCCGCAATCGCGCGAGGAGATCCTGAGCCATGGGCTTCTGAGCTATCTGCTGGCGGGCAATTCAGCGGCGCCGCTGCGCAAGAAGCTGACCGAAAGCGGCATTGGCGAGGGCATGATCGGCGGCGGCATTGGCAGCTATCTGCGCCAGCCGATTGCCGGATTTGGTCTCAAGGGTATCGATCCGGCTGATGCCGAAAAGGTTGAAAAGCTGGTGCTGGATACCCTCGAAGAGATCGCCACTAAGGGCTTTGCGGAAGATCAGCTCGATGCGGCGCTCAATACGTTTGAGTTCAATCTGCGCGAGCAGAATACCGGCAATACGCCGCGCGGCATGACCTATATGTTCGGCGCGTTGGGGACCTGGCTGCATGGCGGTGATCCCCTGGAGGCGCTGGTCTTTGAAGATGCGCTGGCCTCGCTCAAGGCCAAGGCGGCAGAGGGGCATTTCGAAAAGGAAATCCGTCGGCTCTTCCTCGACAACACCCATCGCGTGACCAGCACATTGGAGGCCGATCCTGAACAGGCGGCGCGCGAAGCCAAGGCGGAGGCCGACAGGCTGGCCGCTGTGCGCGCAGGGCTGGACGATGAGGCGCTGAAAAAGACGCTGGAACGCACTGAGCGCCTCAAGGCGCTGCAGGAGGCAGTCGACAAGCCAGAAGACCTGGCCAAGATCCCGACGCTGACGCTGGGCGATCTGGATCGCGAAATCCGCACCATCCCGACCGAGGAAAGTGCAGTGCATGGCGCGCGGGTTCTCTATCATGACCTTGCAACGCTCGGGATCGTCTATCTCGATCTCGGTTTTGACCTTCATGTCCTCGACAAGGCGCAATTGCCTTATCTGCCGCTTTTTGGTCGCGCGTTGCTGCAGACCGGGACGAGCAAGGAAGACTTCGTTTCGCTGACCCAGCGCATCGGGCGCACGACAGGCGGCGTGGGGCAGCATCGGGCGATTGCGACACGTCAGGCTGATGGGGAGACGGCGGCGTGGTTCTTCCTTTCGGGCAAGGCGGTTCCAGACAAGCTCGCGCCCATGCTCGAGATCATGAACGATGTGCTGCTCGACGCGCGGCTCGATAATCGCGAGCGGTTCCGGCAGATGGCGCTCGAGGAGAAGGCCGGATTTGAAGCGCGGTTGGTGCCCTCGGGCAATGCCATTGTCGATACGCGCATCAAGGCCGGGCTGACCGAAGCGGGCTGGATCGCCGAGCAGATGAGCGGCGTCAGCTATCTCGAATTCCTCCGCGATCTGGTGAAGCGGATCGACAGCGACTGGGCAGGCGTCGAGGCAACGCTGCGCGCTATGCGCGAGCGGCTGTTCAATCGCGGGCGCATGGTGGTCAATGTGACGGCCGACAATGCGCTCTGGCCAAAGGCACAGGCGGAGATTGCGGACTTTGTCGCTACACTGCCCTCGGCGGAGATCGGCAATGCCGATTGGGGCCAGGCTTTCGAGCCGCAGAATGAAGGTCTCGTGATCTCGGCGCAGGTCAATTATGTCGGCAAGGGCGCAAATCTGAAGGCACTGGGGATCAATCTCTCGGCGGCATCAGCCGTGGTGCTGCGCCATCTCAACACGACCTATCTCTGGGACAAGGTGCGCGTGCAGGGCGGGGCCTATGGGG
>JAAZLP010000146.1 GCA_012799265.1 Phyllobacteriaceae bacterium
CATCACGATTTCCGCGATGCCCAGCCGCTGCCGCATACCGCGCGAGAACGTACTCACCCGCCGGTCTGCCACAGCATCCAGCCGCACGCGCTTGAGCGCATTTTCAATCCGCTCCCGCGCTTCCAGCACAGGAATACCCGAAAGCCGTGCCGAATAGGCCTGGTTCTCCCGTGCGGTCAGCCCGTCATAAAAACCGATCGCGTCGGGTAGATAGCCAACCGTCTGTTTGACAGCCAGCGGATCGCGCAGCGGGTCCTTGCCTTCGATCCGGACGCTGCCGTCGCTGGCTTCCGTCAGCCCTAGCAACATCAGGATCGTCGTGGTCTTGCCGGCGCCATTCGGGCCCAGAAGGCCGATTACCTCGCCGGGCTGGACGCTCAGGTCCACCCCGGCGACGGCCACTGCATTCCCGTAGCGCTTGGTCAGACCTTTCGCTTCGAGAATAGGAGTACTCATCGCCGGCCATACCTCATGATGGCCGCCACCAGCACCAGCACGGCAACCGCGATCACGCCAAGCCCAATGGCGCCCCAGAGCGAGGAGGTCTTCACCGTCACGCGGAACTGGACGGCTTCCGACACCGTCTCGCCGTTCGCCCGCACATTGACGATATAGTCGCCTGCCACAGCCTGAGCCGACGGCGTGATCTTGGCCGTCACTTCGGCCAGCCCGTTGGGCGCAATGGTGGGCACTTCCTCGCTGTCGAACTCGACCTTCCAGCCCGTCGGCGCCGTACCGCTCATTTCGAGGTCGGTGGCGGCAGCGCTACCGGTATTGGCGAGGGTAAACTTGAAGCTGGTTTCTTCCCCGGCAACAGCTTCACCCGAGAGCCGTTCGCCCGGCCCCACAATGGTGATCGCAGGTTCGCCAGAAACCTCGATATCCAGCTCGGTAGAAGCCGATAGCCCCTCACCCGCCGCGGTGAAGCCCACCTTGTACTTGCCGGTGGATACGGCGCGGGTAGGAATGACATCGAAGGTGATGGTTTCGGTGGCGCCAGCCGCAATCGGAAGACCCGTAATTTCTTCCGAGCCATAACCACGCTTGAACCGGGTCTGGAAGCCCTGCGGCACGTCGGCGGAGAAATTGAACAGCCCTTCTTCCGGCCCTTCATTTTTCACCTGCACCTTGAACGAAAATGTCGAGCGCGCCGTACCCCGCAGCGCCGGCAGTTCGGTACTAAGGCTGAGCCCATCGGCCACCACTTCGGCTTCGGTCAGCCGCACATCAATCGGCAGCGAATAGCTCTGCCCGCCAGCGGTCGCGATCACTTCAACCGTCTCGGCGCTGTCCGGTGGCGCGTCCGCTGACGGGGTAATTTCCAGCGTAATGGACTGGCTGGCATCTGGGATCACCATGGCGGAGCTGACCTCGCGCCCGCTCCCCTTCAGGATCGCATCCCAGCCTTCCGGCACGCCCTTGAGCTCGAAGCTGAATCGCTGCGGCGGCAGCCCCTCATTCCGCAGCTGCAACGAGATCGATCCGGTCTCGCCCGGCTTCACGGTCATTTCGGGGAAATTGGTGGTAAACCAGACCCCCTTCAGCACATCGACACTTTCTGACTGTGGCGCGGTCGACGCGGTGGTGGAGGGAGTGTTCTGTGCCAGGGAAATCGACGGCACGACGAGCGCTGCACTCAGCGCCAGAGCAGAGAGAAACTGAAGTCTCGACTTCATCTTCTTATTGGTTGTCTTAACGGTTGCATGGACGGTCTCAGCCCCGGGCCGACCCTTCAAGCGGCACCGTCTGACCAGACCAGGTTCACGAAATTAGAAACAGGCGCCTTAGGCGCGGGACCGGCTGCGTCGCATCATTCGACCTCCTGAACGAGCTACCTATCCAGATCATTCGCCCCTTCGGGCATCGCAGTGCCAGAGCACCGCGATTAATGAGCTAGGCACGCCCAAAACCGTTTCAAGAGGGGCACCGATGAAAAATTCTGGGGCCTGCGCAAAGCTTAGCTGTCGCCCCTGCCGTCATCGCAAACCCAGGAACAAAAAACCGGCCGTAGTTCCCACGGCCGGTTTTCTTATGACTTGCCCACCGGCAGGGTGATGCCATCGGTGACCGCCGCAACCCCCGCCGCGCTCACCTGGAACGGATAGGAATGGGTCGTCTTGTCCCAGACGATCGGCTTCCCCGTCGCCTTGTGACGGGCAAAGATGAAGGCCGCGCGGAGCGTTGCGAAGAAATTGAGCAGGTTGGAAACGATCATCCGCGGCCCCGCCATCAGCCCCTGCCAGATGCCGTAGATCCGCGTCGTGAACAGCGTCCGCTGCACCAGCCGGTTCACCAGCAGCACGAGATTGGCCACCAGCAGCGCCCAATAAAGATCGGTATCGAGCAGCACATAGGGCGGCCTCTGCACCTCTGGCAAAAACTGGAACAGCGCCTGCAGCGCCACCAGACTGAACATGACGAAATAGGCGAGGATGGCCGCGGGCGCCGTGATCAGGCCCTTGCGGTCCCGCAGGAAGAAATACTTCGCACCCAGATTGCCTTCCCAGCCATGCTGCGACCATCCCTGAAAGGCGATCCCCAACAGCCACCGCGCCCGCTGCCGATAGGCCGCCCGGAAATCCTCGGGGAAGAATTCGCGCGTCGCAATCGGCATGTTGCGGCGGGTGATTTGCGGTTGCCCGTCGGCGCCAACATTTTCGACCACCATGGACACCGGAAACCGCACAAAGATCTCGCGCATGCCCATTTTGGCGAGGCGAAAGGCGATGTCATAATCTTCCGTGAGGCTGGTCGTGGAAAACACCTCGCCTTCCCGCTCCACGCGCAGCGCGCCAATCGCCCGGTGTGAGAAACAGGCCGAGACCCCGGCGCAGGGCACCACGCCGGTCATGCTTTCGCGCACCACCAGGTCCTTGGAATGCCACTCGGCAAACTCGTCCATATAGGTCCCGGCGACCAGCTCATGGATGCCGCGCGGAAACGAGTAGACCGGCAGTTGGATGAGATCCATGCGATCCAGCAGATAGTTGAAGAGCTTCAGCTCATAAGGATGGATCACATCCTCGCTGTCATGCAGCGCCACGCCGACAAATGGTCGCCCGGTCTTGATCTCATGCGCGCGGATATCGGCCAGAACGATATTGAGACAGTCCGCCTTGCTGGTCGGTCCGTCGCGCGGCACCACCGACATGGAGACGTTGGGAAACCGCGCCATGGCGGCCTTCACTTCCGCAATGGTCTCCGCGTCGTTCTGATAGACGCCGACAAAAAAGCGATAATCGGAATAGCGGATGAGCGTATTGGATGTCTCCAGCATCGCCTGGATGACTTCGCTCTCCTTCCACGCCGGCACCATGATGGCGATCGGCCGCTCCGGCTTTGCGTCAAGCGCCTCCGCCGTCAGACGCGGAAACCGCGCCCGGATCCAGAACCAGCGATAGAAATTGCGCACCCAATACCAGGTGTCGATCAACAGGTCATCGAGGCTCGACAGCAGGATCACCACCGTGATCACCACCGCCAGCAGCTCAATCACCCGCTGATAGGTGGCGAGCGTCAGAAGAAGGTCGATCATTTCCTGGAACGCCGGCGGAAGAATTGTGCGATCAGACCACGCGCGACCAGAATGAACGCAACAAAGCCGACAGCAATACCGCCCCAGAGCAGGCCTTCAGCGCGCAGCACATCACGCATGCCCCGCGAAGCCTCACGCACCCGCTGGATCAACGAGGGGTCGGTGCCCGTGGGCGTGTCCTGCCAGATCACCCCCTTGTCGCCGATCAGTGCCTCCGCGCCATTGGCAAGGAAAACGCCCTCAGGATCAGGAACGCCCTGCCCCTCCAGCACGGTGACATCGAGTCGCCGCGTCGCCGCGTCGGCAACCAGGCTGGCCATCGGGCGATCGGTGGAGAACGTCAAATCCGGGCGACCACGATTGGAGGCGATGGGCAGCGACAGCCCCGCGGCGTCACTCTCGGCAATCCGGATTACAGCTTGCCCATCGGTCGGAGTCACATCCCCAAACGACACCTCGAGTGGTGATACGCCGCTGCCAAGGCCCGGCAACACACGCGCGGCCAGTTCCAGATAGCCGAGACGTTCTTCGTCCCCACTATCAGCCGGCAGCACGACAGTGCCCCCAACGCGCAGCGCTGCACCCACAGAAGCAAATCCGCCCGGCTTCCCTTCGCCATAGGCGACACCGGTCCCCGGCAGCAGCTGCACCGCATGACCCGGGTTCGGACCCGGGCAATAACCTTCTTCCTGCGCCCGGTCGACGGTGACAGTCAGGCGATTGGAAAGTTGCAGCAGGTCCTGCGGCAGGGGCGCGCGGATGATGTTTTCGCCCACTTCCGCGCGCTGCGCGACGATCAACTGGCCATTGAGATAGATGGTGACAATCGGCTTTACGGTCGACCAGTCAGGCGCCACGGTCAGACGCAGCCGCGCTTCCTGCGCCACACGGCCATTGACGTCGAGCATACCGAAATCAAGGCCAAGATCGGCCGTCTGCAACACCCGTACCGCACCCGGCAGCGCCGGTGCCGCCCAGAAACCCGAGACAGAAGCCGTGCCGGCGACATTGGTGCTGTCAGCTTCGATCACTTCACCAACAAGCGCCGCAGGCGCAGCCTGCCATAGCCGCGAAAGCGCCGAGACATCGACGTCGCTGGCGACTTCCACGACGAGCTTGCCTGCTTCATGCACCAGCCGGGTCTGCGCACCGCTTTCGATGACGCGAATGGAGACCGGATCGTCGCCGTTGGCCTCCGTGGCAAACTGCGCCCGATATCCTCGGCTCGCGAGTGATCGCGCCAGTTGCAGCCCAACGGCGCTCGCCGCTTCTGTCAGCGGCGCGCCCAGGACGATCGTCGGCTCGGCCGGCAGCAGCGCCAGCGCATCACCCACAGAGTTTACTGCAGCCAGGTCGACATCGAAGGACACACTGGTTGTTGGCAGGATCTGCAGCGTATTGGCTGGATCGTAGTCATAACCGCAGGCTTCAGCTTCTGCGATCAGATCGGCGCGGAAACGCACATCAAGGCCGCTGGCCCGGATGGATTGCCCTTCGGCCATGAGGGCCTCAAGGGCAACATTCTGTGCCGACTGCGCCTCGCGCAACCGCAACGCTTCCACCGGCTGACCATTGACGCTGACCACCACGCTACCGCGCTGCATGTTGGGCGTCACCGCCTTGCCATCCATGATGACGCGCACATTGCTGACATCGACCCCGGTCGGCAGCGGCAGGTAGAATGTCCCTGCCCCACGCCCGGACAACAACATGCCATCGGTGAGACCACGATCCGCCAGCGTTGTGCTGACAGTCACAGTCTCGGCCCAAACGGGAGTGGTGGTGGCAAGCAGCAGCATTGCCATGGTCGTCATACGCATCGTCATTCTCCGCGCAGGGGCATGCGCAATCAGTAGTCTAGTCAGCCGGCAGGATGCGCTTGCGCATCGCGTCGACAATTCGTTCGGCCGCATGGCCATCGCCATAGGGAAAGACCGGCTGTGCCATGCGCGCATAGGCGCTCGCGTCTGCATGGAGCAGGCTCAAGGCATCAAGAATCCGGTTGCGATCCGTCCCGACGAGGCGCACTGCGCCCGTTGCGATAGCTTCCGGCCGCTCGGTTACGTCCCGCAGAACGAGAACGGGCTTGCCCAGCGCCGGGGCCTCTTCCTGTAGTCCCCCACTATCGGTCACCACAATCCAGCTTGCTTGCATTGCAGCTACGAGCTGCGCGTATGCCTGCGGCTCCGTCAGGATGATCCGCTCATGCCCACCCAGCAGCCGATGCGCCACAGCGCGGATATTGGGATTGGGATGGACCGGGAAATAAAGCCCGATATCCTCGTAACGATCCACCGCATCCCGCAGCGCCCCAAAGGCCTCTTCGATCTGCGGCCCAAAGCTCTCCCGCCGATGCGCGGTCACCAGGATGGGTCGCGCCACCTTGGGGAAGTCTGCGGGCAGAGCCGGTCCGCGCCCGGCCGTCGCCAGCAGGGCATCGATGACGGTATTGCCCGAGTGGAGGATCGCGTCCTCGGCGATGCCCTCGTCCCGCAGTTTCTGCGCTGCCTGCGGCGTCGGCGCGCAATGCAGCCGTGCACCCAGCGCAGCGACCCGGCGATTGAACTCCTCCGGGAACGGCGCATCGAGATCACCCGTTCGCAGCCCTGCTTCGACATGCACGAAGGGCACGCGCCGATAGAACGCCACCAGCGCCGCCGCCATGACGGTTGTCGTATCGCCCTGCGCCACCACGCAAGCCGCGCCCGTTTCGTCGATCAGCGCGTCCAGCCGATCCATGGCCTGCGATGCCACTTCGAGCACCGAGCCACGCTGCCGGTCGATGGCAATGTGATGGTCCGCCACAAGTCCGAAGTCGCTCAGCGCCTGCACCAGCAACTCCGTGTGCTGGCCAATGCTCACCACAACCGGCCTTGCCCAGTCGCTGGCGCGCAACTGCTCTATGACCGGTGCCATCTTGATGACTTCCGGCCGCGTCCCGACCACGCAGAGACAGATCGTCTTGCCCACGCTCATCGTCCCGCCCACCGCGCAATCATCAGGAAAGCGAGAATAATCCCCAATCCCGTGCCGATAACGGCACCAGCCGTGCCGAGTAGGTAAGCGCCTAACAGGCCAAGCAGGGTCGCGGCCAGAAAACTGGCGATAAGAGTGAGGATGGGGAGAATCATAACGAGCCAAACATTCTAGAAGAGCACTCGAAATGGGGATATTTTTCCCCAAGTCAAGCCGATAGGCGTTTGATTACCCAAACGTTTGGCAACGCGGTTGGATGCGTCAGCGCGCCGACAGCCCTAAAAATTCCTTACCAGGATCTGGAAAATGCGACCGCCTGGATCAAAGCGGCCGCAGCTATTCTTCGTCATGTTCGGCGCACCAAAGAGACCGACATGACGCATACCCAGCACGACGCCAATCCGTCCCAGCCCCAGCCCATCTATTACAATGGCCGCGCGCTTTCGACTGCCGAAACGCTGAGCGCCAATACGCCGCCCGCTTCATTGCGCCGCGCCCTACCGTGGCTGCTGGCAGGCTGGCTCGGCTTACTGCTGAACATTTCCGATCCTCTTGCCGGCCTCCTCACACTCGTCGCAGCGCCGCTCCTGATGATGCGTCTGGCCTCGCAACGGCACAGCTGATCGATCGCCTTCCTCGTGCCGTCTCGGCTTTGTCCATCTGCCCCCATCATTGTCCACGCCGTCGTCAATCTGCCGACGGCACCCACAATGGACGCTCCGGGCGTAGGGCGATAGCGGACGCCCTGCCCTGAGTTGTATTTCCGCTACGCGGCTTGAGGGTCCGAAAAGGCTTGCTCCATAGGCAAGCAGTGTATCGGATCGGAAAAGCCTATGGGACCGATAGGTGCCGCCTCAGAACGAAGTGCAGTATTGAACTGCACTAACTCATGGACGCGACAGCGAAAATGGGTGTCTGAAGGAGGCATTTCTTGTTCAAGAACTTTTTTAAAAAGGCCGCCAGCGTCGCGGCAATCGGTGTCCTGACTGCGGGTAGCGCGTTCGGCCAGGCAGAAATGCCGACGTTGAAGATGGCACTGGCAGTGGCCGATATGGGCTTCAACCTGACGCCCAATTCCGTCTTTAAGCTCGCCGACGATCTCGGCATTTTTGAAAAGCACGGCGTCAAAGTCGAATTCGTGACCCTCGACGGCACGCCGCAGGCAGTCGCCGCCCTCAATTCCGGCGCTGTCGACATTGCCGACATCACCATCGATTCCATGCTGCGTCTGCGCGCTGAAAACGACGTGAAACTGCGCGGCTTCCTTGCCAATGGGCAAGGCGGGTCCTTCCTGATCGTGGGCAAGGACGAGATCGAAAGCGTTGCCGATCTGGCCGGGCACAGTTTTGCCATCGCCGATAATGGCAGCCTCGACCACAATCTGACCGTGGCTATGCTGCAGGCAACCCAGTCGGAAGCGCCGAACTTCGTGCCAATCGGAGCCCCCGACGTGCGCGTGCAGGCACTGGCGGCAGGGCGTATCGACGCCACCACGGTCTCCTTCGGCACCTATCTGTCGATCGCCGACACGCCGAACATCCACATCATCATGAACACCGATGAATTGGGCAAGTTCACGCCCTCCCCCACCAAGCTGATCTCGGCCATGGAAACCACGCTCGAGACCAAGGCCGATGCGCTGCAGCGCTTCACCAATGCCGTCGTCGAAACCGCCCGTCGGATGCATGACAATCCGGATGAATGGGTGGAAGCTGCCGCAGCCGCTCGGGACGATCTGTCGCGTGAGCGCATTCAGGCGATCTCGAGTTTCCTGAAGGCGCAGTGGTGTCTCGATGCCTGCATGAACGAGACCAATCTCGTCAATGTCGTCGACTATATATACGCCAACCCCGACTTCGAGGGCGTAAAGCGCATTCCGGCTGAGGACGTCCTTGAGTTCGGCTTTGCCCAGAAGGCCAATGAAACTCTCGGCCCCTATACGCCGCCGAACTAAGTGACGGCAGGATTGGAGCGCATAGGTCGCACTGGCATGACGGACTGGGCAAGCTCGAATGGTGACGTGATCAATTCACGTCACGCCGCCGATGAAGTGGCTATTTCCACCCAGACGGTGCCCCGGCTACGGCCAGACCATGTCCTTGTCAGCGACGGCTCCAATTGGTCGACCCCTGTCGTCGTCGGTGAAACCTTCTTTTTCACCGACGACGCGGGCAGCCTGACTTGCGCCGATCGCCAGAGCGGCAAGGTGCTCTGGTCCCGCAAGATTGCCGAATACAACGGCATCGAGAATTCCAATGCGCGCACCAGCGTGGTGGTGACGGACGATCTGGTCATCGTCGGCGATCGCGCCGGCGCCAACCTGATCGCTGCAAAACGCACAACAGGCGAGCGCGTCTGAATCACCAAGCTCGACCAACACCCGGCGGCACTGATCACCGGTTCACCCGTCCTTTATGACGGCGTGGTCTATGTCGGAACCTCCTCCCTCGAGGGCATGCGCTTCCTCAGGGATCGCAACTATCGCACAAGCTTCATCGGCATGATGGTGGCGGTCGACGCCGCCAGCGGCAGGATCCTGTGGAAGACGCCCACCATGCCCGACAATGGTGGCGCGCTCGACAGTTGGGCCGGCGGCGCCGTGATCAGCGTCCCGGCAGTCGACGCGGCGACGGGGACTGTCTTCTTTACCACCGATCACCATTATCAAATGCCCGCGCACGTCTTGGCGCAGCTTCAGGCTGCGCCGAATAACTGGGATCGCACCGCCTTTCCAGACGACTTCCGGGCGTCATCCGTCATCGCTGTCGACCTGCACACAGGGGCGGTAAAGTGGAGCTTCTTTGGCTCGGGGCTCGACGTCTGGGAAATGGTGTGTGGGGAATATCCGGGCGCTGGCTTCCCCTTCCCAGTGCACGACATCGGGCGACCCGCCGGTGCCGAACGCATCGTTCCGCCTCCTAGCGACTATCTGAACTGGTCGTTTGCAGCGGGCTCACCACAGATCTTCGACGTTGAGATAGACGGCCAACCGCGACATCTGGTCGGCGTTGCGGAAAAGAGCGGCGTCTACTGGGCTTTTGATGCCGTAACAGGCGACGTCGTCTGGCACAGGGTGATCGGCCCATGGTCTGAGCCCGGGGGGCTGACCTGGGGCGCTGCATGGGACGGCAAACGCCTCTATGTGGCGCTGACCAATCTCGAACACGTGCCGCATCAGTTGAAGGGCGGCGCACTCACCACAGCTGGCTCCTGGGCAGCACTGGATCCGTCGACGGGGGAAATCCTCTGGCAGGTCGCTGAACCTAATGGCGCTGCGGTTTATGCTGCACCCGTCGTTGCCAACGGCGTTGTTTTCGGCGCCTCAATGGCAACCACAGGCGAGCAGATGTTCGCGCTCAGCGCCGAAACCGGCGACATCCTGTGGCGCTTTGCGTCCGGCGGCTCGGTGGCGGCACATCCGGCGATAGCCGATGGCAAAGTCTATTGGGGCTCAGGCTTCCGCCTCTTCGGCGGCGTTGGGAACGACCAGATGTATGTCTTCGGCTTAGGCGACATCGCCTGAACGGCGCCGCGAGCTTCGCTCGGCAGGGATACTCAATTGTGCCCCCGCCCGCCACCGGTTCCCCTGCCCGTCCGCAACTGCTACAAACCGTGAACCGTTTCCCTGCTGACATTGCGTGACAGCGCACCCATCTATGGGTTCCGCCTGTCCCTATCCGTCTGATTCAAGAGCGCGCCATGGCCCCCAAATCGACACGCCCCGGCAAGGCCGAGTTTTCCATCGACGACTTCTTTGCCGAGATCGAAAAGGCCGAGGATCTGGCGGCCTCTAAGCCGCTTTATGCCGAGCGGATGAAGAACAAGCGCGCGCTCGACCGCGCCGAGGCTGCTGAGAAGGAAGACGCAGCGCCCAAGACTCCCTTGGAGAAGCGCCGGACCACCAAGGCCAATCACGACACCGCCACGGGTATGTCGAAAAAGACCTCCAAGACCAAGATCAATTCCGTCGATCGCGTCGACTTCGACGGGTTTGGCGAGGCGCCGCAGGCCGGGTTCAACCACGTGCCCAGCAAGCGCGTCACCGCCCGCGACATTTCCCGCGTCGCCGCCACCGATCCCGAGGCCATGGCCAAGGTGCGCGAGGCGCTGGATGCCTCGGTGAAGAAGAACAAGGCGCGCAAGAACGAGGATGTTTCCAACGCCACCACGGTCGGCGTCACCGCCACGGTGAAGGCGCTCGAGCAGATCATTCTCCATGGCCGCAAGGAAGTGGAAGGCTCGGCCCCCTGGGTGCCGCATCGCCCCGAGCGCCCGGTCAAGCGCGGCGCCTCGCGCCCCTTCCGCCTCGAAACTGATTATGTCCCTGCCGGTGACCAGCCGACCGCCATTGCCGAGCTCGTGGAAGGCATCAACAATGGCGAGACCGATCAGGTCCTGCTCGGCGTCACCGGCTCGGGCAAGACCTTTACTGCCGCCCAGGTCATCGCCCAGACCCAGCGCCCGGCGCTGATCCTTGCGCCCAACAAGACCCTCGCCGCCCAGCTCTATTCCGAGTTCAAGGGCTTCTTCCCGGACAATGCGGTCGAGTATTTCGTTTCCTACTACGACTACTA
>JAAZLP010000147.1 GCA_012799265.1 Phyllobacteriaceae bacterium
CCCCGGCGCCATACCTCTCTGACGCTGTCCGCAAGGAGCTCACCGACGCCGCCGTGCGCCTCGGCAAATCGGCCAACTATCGCGGTGCCGGTACGGTCGAATTCCTCATGGATGCCGATACCGACAAGTTCTACTTCATCGAAGTGAACCCGCGCATTCAGGTCGAGCACACCGTCACCGAAGAGGTGACCGGCATCGACATCGTCAAGGCGCAGATCCACCTGCTCGACGGGGCCGTGATCGGCACACCGGAATCCGGTGTGCCGCTGCAGGAGAACATCCGTCTCAACGGCAATGCCATCCAGTGCCGCGTGACGACCGAGGACCCGGAACAGAACTTCATCCCCGACTATGGCCGCATCACCGCCTATCGCGGTGCCACCGGCTTTGGCGTGCGTCTCGATGGCGGCACCGCCTATTCGGGCGCGGTCATCACCCGCTATTACGACCCGCTCTTGGAGAAGGTGACCTGCTGGGCCCCGAGCGCCGAAGAAGCGATTTCCCGTATGCATCGCGCCCTGCGCGAGTTCCGCATCCGCGGCGTCGCCACCAATCTGGCGTTCCTTGAAAACATCATCACCCATCCGGACTTTGTCGAGAACCGCTAAGCGCCGCCGAGCGTAGTTTGCAAAGACCAGGTCGTTGAAAGACCGGGCTTGGCACGGCGGCGGTGCGGACGACATTCACTGCCAGTATTTCCTTTTGCTGGTGAGCCCGATGCCTGGATTCATGCTGTTGGTGGGATCGAGCGCCCGATAGTGGGCGACGAGCGCTTCGCCGGCGCTATAGAGGTGCCCCACATTGTGCTCGGACGGAACTTCGGCGCCTCGCGCCTTGAAGTGCTTGATAAGCGCGGTTTCTACGTCGTGCCAATTTGCGCCCTTTTTCAGGGCGTAGTCGTAGTGGAACGTGTGACAAAGAAAGTGGCCGCAAGGGAACCGCCGGACGATATCCTTCATGAGTTCTGCTGGAACATTGTCGCGCCAGTCTTCGATATTACGTGGAAGGGCGACATCAAGGGCCACAAGGTCTTCTACTGTGCCCGAATGAACCGCGCGAAAACGCACAGACGCGCCACCCATTGCGTAACGGTGCCGAAATGCCGCTGCGGCTTCATCGGGTGTACATTCCAGGAATTCTGCCTCGCCCGCTGCCGCCAGGTGTTGAAGGTAGGCTCGCATTTCGGCTTCAGCAGCCCGCCCCACCCTCACATAGACCTGATGTTCGAATTGTTTGGCAAAGGCTGCGAAGCGCGGCGGCAGATGGTTCGGCAACAGTCTCGATAAGAACTGCAGAACCCGGTCGGAGACGGCACGGCCCTTTCCGAATTTATCGGTCAGACCATCAAGCCAGCTTTTGGCGGCGTAGGCCGTCCGGATCCGATTTGCGCCGAAATATTTGAGGAAGAGGTAGAGGTCCTTGCCATACTCGACGGCCAGCTCGTGCCCCTCCCGGTGGAGATATTCGCAGGCCAGGGGCAGACTTTGAAAGCTCTGCATGATGTGTCGGCGGAACCGTGTAAGTACAGCGTAGTCCTGCGTTCCCACGCAGAACACGGTTTCGCCGCTGGTCTTTTCGAAAGTATCCACGCGCACGGCAAAGGCACAGACCTTGCCGGCCGAGCCGGAGACGCCGGACAGCAGCCGTGGATCGTTGTTGAAGCGCGCTGGCGTATCCTTGTCCACCTGACGGACGATTGTCGCATAGTCAGGGTCTGAGGCGAGCTTGCCCTTGTCCCAGACAACATCGCTTTCGCTGTAGTCGCCGCGGTCAAGGCGCCCGAGAATTGCCTCGGGGTCATTGCCGAGATTGATCCCCAGCTCGTTGACGAGTTGGGGGCGGCCCTGCTCGTCCACGCGAGCATAGAGGGACAATTGCGTAAAGGCCGGGCCTCGCCGCACCAACGCGCCCCCCGAATTATTGGAAATGCCGCCAATGACCGTCGCACCCACGGTTGTGGACCCAATGACCGAATGCGGTTCCCGACCAAGGGGGGCCAGAGCCTTTTCGAGCGAATGAAGCTTCGATCCCGGACGGCAGAGCGCCTGCTTGCCTTCGCCAAGCAGGTCAATGCGATCAATCCGCAAGCCGTTTATCAGCACGATGGGGCGGTCATAGCCCGCGCCATACGGGGTTGATCCGCCGTTGAGGCCTGTATTGGCCGCCTGCCTGATGATGATGTGGTCATGCTCGACGCAAAGTTTGAAAACGCGCCACAGTTCCACCAGGCTTCCGGGACGCACGACGGCGGCCACATCGCCGCCGCCAAACCGGTAGCCTCTGGTGTAGCGCTGCTGTTCACCAGTGCCGACCAGTACGTGGGACTGCCCAACGATCGCTTCTAAGCGGGGGATCAGGGAGGAGGCTGCGGGGTCAGTCATCATGAACTCTTTGAGCAATCGGCCTTACGCAATCGCCGCAGACGTGGGCCGTGAAATCTGCGCTGTGGCGGAAGAGTACGCAGCTCTACCATGGTGCCGGCAACGAGCCATGTCCTGGACTCGCAAGCGTATGGAGCCATTCAGGGCTCAGGCGCTCAGCTCCAGAAAGCGGGCAGTATCAGGATCGACCGGGATACCCTCGGCACCACGGCGGGCTGCCTCGCGCCATTCGCGATCGCCCGGGGCCATCAGCTCTTCGCCCTCGCGTGCCGGCGCATTGCGCAGGCTGTCAACGTATCGGATCATGCCGCTCTCGAATATGGCGCGGCCAGCAAAGTGATCCGGGCTGATGGCAAAGACGAAGTGACCCATGTTGCGCGGCGTTTGAATATCGTCGGCACCAACCATCGGAATAAAGTCCGGGTCGAGCGTTGTCCCCATGAGGACTGAAGACAGGAGCGTTGCCACGCCGGCCAGTGCCGCACCCTTGTAGCCGTATTCGGCGCCGCCGAGCGGAAGGACCATCTCTGCTTCATGCGGATTGGTGGTTGGCACACCGGATTTGTCAGCGGCGACGCCGTGGGGAAGATCCTTGTCGAGCGACCGATAAAGGAGCACGCGGTTCATGGGTATTGAAGACGTGGCCATATCCAGCAACCATGGTCTCTGACCGGAAAGCGGTGCGGCAAAGGCAAGTGGATTGGTGCCGTGGAAGGCGGCGGCGCCTCCAAACAGTGGCACCATGGAATCGGTATTTGTCGTGGCAAAGCTGACGAAGCCTGCCTCTGCCCCCGCCAGGGCATAGGCGCCTGCGGCACCGAGATGAGATGAACGGCGCACGCCGACACCGGCCATGCCGGTCTCGTGGGCCAGTTCGCAAGCCAGGCTCATGGCGCGATAGGCTGCAAAATGCCCCATACCATCATCGCCGTCGACAGTGGCGGACGACGGGCCCTTCTGCTCAATCGTTAGCTGCGGGTTCTTGTTGAGCCTGCCGCCCTCCAGCATCGTGCAGTAGTGCTGGGTGAGGCGCACGCCGTGGCTGTCCACACCGACACGCGAGGCATGCATCATGGCGCGGGTCGCGGCCTGAAGTGAGTCTTCGCTGGTGCCCACCTTGCGAAACGCTGCAACGACGTGTTGCTCCAGGATGTCTTCAGAAACGGCGATGGTCTCGCTGGCCATAGGTATTCAATTCTATTCCAATGAATGCAGGGTGCCGGGCGAAGGTGAAACCGGCAGGGGAGAAGGTGGTAGAATTCACGAGCGGCGACGCTCTGCTACGCTGGTCTTGCCAACGTACCAGTCTGCGGCAGGCACCTCGTCAAACACCACCCAGACGTCATTCTCCGACAGGCCTGTTGCCTTCTGGATGGCGGCCGTCACATCTGCTGCAATGCTGGCCTTTTTGCCGGCCGGGTCATCTGCGATAGCTTCTTTGACGATACGGATATTTATGAATGGCATGGCCAGTTACTCCTGTTGCGTTCGGGCTTGGGAACCCTGCTCGGGTTGCGTCTTGAGCCACCCCAGAATGAGGTCGCGCGCGCGCTCTATGTGCCGCTGCATCTGAACCTCAGCCGCTTCGGCATCACCGGCCTTGATGGCCCTGAGGATTTCTGTGTGATCACGGATCACCGCCTCGGCGTCGACAACGCCGCGATCCCGATAGAAAGGCCCGACCCGCAGGTTTGCCTGAAGCTGGAACAGGCCGGCGGCGACAAATTTGTTGCCGCAGTCACGGGCGATGGTCTGATGGAAGAGGGCATCCGCCTCCACGAACCCGATGAAGACTTCACTCTTCATGCCGCGTCCGGCCGCAGAAATGCGATCGACCGCCTGTTCCAATGTAGCGATTGTCTCGTCGGTGCGGTTCTGCGCGGCCAGCGCAGCGGCTTTGGGCTCAAGCAGCAGACGCATATAGTAGAGGTCGGCATAGTCCTTGAAGATGAGGGGCGGGGCGGCTTGGTAGCGCCCTGTGCGGAGCTTCTCCACAAGCCCATCGCCTTCCAGTTTTGAAAGCGCCTCTCGAATCGGGGTCTGCGACACACCGAGCTGTGCGGCGAGGGTGCCGATGCTGACGACCTGCCCGGCAGGAATCATCTGATCGAGAATCAAAATCCTGATCTCCGCATAAGCTTGTTCGGCCAGTCCGGTCTTCTCAAGATAAGTCTTTGCCACGGCCTCGCCTTCCGTCCGCGCGGTACTTGATAGAAAATATCCTATAGGCTACATAAATCAAGCGCACCATTATAAGAAGGGGCGGCCGCTTATCGCTCAAGGTGGAGCGCAACGGACGGTCATATCAATGGCGATGCGCATTTCTATGGCCGCGTTTTTTTGCTACACG
>JAAZLP010000011.1 GCA_012799265.1 Phyllobacteriaceae bacterium
GTGGTACCGCAGTCCAGGGTAATGATGAGACTGGCGCCGCCATCGATCAGCTTGTCCATGGCTGCAATATTGGGGCCATAGCCTTCGAAGATGCGGTCCGGGATGTGCACCTGCGGCTCGATGCCGAAGTGTCGCAGATAGCGGGTCATCAGGGCGCAGGAACAGGCGCCGTCGACATCATAGTCACCAAAGAGTGCCACACGCTCATTGTCAGCGATAGCGCGGGCGAGACGCTCCGCCAGATCATCCATCGCGGTTAGCGTTGATGGATTCGGCATCAGCGCCCGGATAGTAGGCTCCAGCCATGTGGCAGCGTCGTCTATGGCAACTCCTCGCCCAGCGAGAACGCGAGACAGAATATCCGGAATGCCCAAACGCTGGGCTATCGCCCCCGCATTACGGACGGCGACGCTGTCCAGTCGGTCAACCCACGCGCGGCCGGTGACCGATTGGGTGACGTCCAGGAAAGTGCGCGGCGTTTCAAGCATGGATGGCTGTTACCGCGCGTGACGCGCTCTGATCCAGCGGGTAGTCTGGCTCCAGCTGCGCATCACGACCGTAGACGTCTCTATTGAACCACGACGCAACTTGACGCCGTCGACCAGGGAACCATCAGTGACACCCGTGGCCGAAAAGAGCACATCGCCCGAGGCCAGATCGGTAACATCATAGATACGGTTGGGATCTTCGATACCCATCTGCCGCGCCCGCAGCCTTTTGTCCGGGCTGTCGAGGATCAACTTGCCCTGCATGTGGCCGCCGATGCAGCGCAGGGCCGCTGCTGCGAGCACGCCTTCAGGCGCACCACCGGAGCCGAGATAAATATCGACGCCGGTATCCGCGGTGTTGACGGCATGGATGACGCCGGCGATGTCGCCATCGCTCAGCAGCTTCACGGAGACCCCTGCCGTGCGGAGCTCTTCCAGCAGCCCTGCATGGCGCGGACGATCAAGCACGATGGCGGTAATTTCCGAAATGGGCACGCCCTTGGCCTTGGCCAGTGCCTTCACGTTTTCGGTCGCCGACCACTCGATGTTGACCGTCTCGGGCGCATAGTCGGCGCCGATAGCGATCTTGTGCATATAGACGTTACGGGCGACATTCAGCAGGCCGCCGCGCTCGGCCATGGCCAAGACCACAATGGAGTCGGGCTGGTTCTTGGCGCAGAGGGTCACCCCTTCCAGCGGGTCCACGGCGATGTCGACTTCGGGCCCCGGCCCCTCGCCTACCGGCTGACCGATATAGAGGTCGTCGCACTCATATTGCTCGCCCTCGCCAATGACGATGCGGCCGGAAATATCAACCTTGTCGAGTTCGCTCTTCATCGCGGCAACGGCAGCCTCATCGGCTGCTTTCTCGTTACCTTTGCCACGCCAGTTGGCGGCCGCAATGGCGGCGCGTTCGGTGACGCGCACCATTTCAAGGGTTAGAGTCCGGTGCAGGTTGGACGCGCTCTTGCCGTCTTCAGCCTTGCTCAGCTTCATGGTCGTTCCCTCGAGCCCAGAGAGTCCGGCTGGACCGTCACAGCTTCTCGATGCGGATGAGTTGTGGTTCACCGGCAATGAAACCATCGGCGGCAATCTGTGCAAGCGCTTCGCGTACGGATGATTCCAAAGTCTGTTGAGTAATCATCACGACGGTGCGGGTGGACGAACCGTCAGGCGCAATCGCCTTTGCGCCCAGATCGGACCGCTGGATGACGGAATCAATCGAGATCGACTTCTCGCCCATGCGGGTCGTGATCGCCGCCAGAGCGCCCGGTACATCCTTGGCGCTGAGGCGGATATAGAAGCCGCCTGAATGGGCGCGCTGCGGTGCTTCGGAGAATGGCAGCAGTTCCGCGCTGGGAACGCCCAGCGGCGGCACGCGCGTGCCGCGGGCGATGTCCAGAATATCGGAGAGCACTGACGAAGCCGTCGGCGGGCCACCTGCGCCCGGACCAGCCAGCAGCAGTTCGTGAACGTGGTCCGTTTCCAGCGCAACGGCGTTCATGACGCCATCGACGCCGGCAATCGCGCTGCCCTTCGGCACAAATGTCGGGTGGACGCGCTGCTCGACACCGTCGCCCACGCGCTCGGCAATACCCAGGAGCTTGATCTTGTAGCCGAGATCCGCTGCGACCTGGATATCATGCTGGGTGATGCGCGAAATGCCTTCGACGCGCATGCGGTCCGGGGCGATCTCATAGCCAAAGCACAGCGTGGCGAGGATCGAGAGCTTGTGTGCTGTGTCAAAGCCTTCAACGTCGAATGTCGGATCGGCTTCAGCATAGCCGAGCGCCTGCGCGTCCTTGAGGCAGTCCGCGAAGGATATGCCTTCATTGCCCATACGCGTCAGAATGTAGTTGCAGGTGCCGTTCATGATGCCGAACACCTTGGCGATCCGCGCTGAACCGAGCCCCTCGCGTAACGTCTTGATGACGGGAATGCCCCCGGCAACTGCAGCTTCAAAACCGAGCTGGGTGCCAGATTCTTCCGCCATGCGCGCCAGCGCGACGCCGTGCTTGGCAAGTAGCGCCTTGTTGGCGGTCACAACGGGACGGCCGATTTCCAGCGCAGCTTTCACCGCAGCGAAGGCCGGACCATCTTCTCCGCCGATCAGTTCGACGAAGAGATCAATGCCGTCCCACTTGGCAAGCGCCACCGGGTCGTCGAACCACTCAAGCCCAGAAATATCAATGCCGCGATCTCGGGAACGAGAGCGCGCGGCAACAGCAACGACCTCCAGATTTCGGCCAAGTTTTCGCGTCAGCTCACCGCCGTCTTTCTGCAGGATCCGCACCAGCGTGGCGCCGACATTGCCTAGACCGGCAACACCAATACGCAGCGGCGCCTGACGATCTCCGTCGCCAAACTCAGCCATCGCCTTCAGGATGCGCGCACGTGTCTCGGTGCGTGGCTCGCGCCCGTCCCGCAGGTCGAAAACGAACAGCGGATCGCCGGCGACAACACGCCCAAACCGGGTCGGTGTCCACCCACGGGCAGAGATAAAGGATTCAACGGCTTGGCGGAAAGATTGGATGTCGCTCATAGTGGCGCCATCTGCATAGGAATTTGCCTAGAGGTCAATAGGAGTTTTGGCCCCAGACGCCCAGATGCAGTAGAAATAACAGCTACTTTCCTATTCCTACACCTTCCGCACGAGCAGAGCCATGATTTCATAGTGTTCAGTCTGCGGGAACATGTCGAAGAGGCGGACCTGCCTTACGTCGTAGGAATTGAGCGCTGCCAGATCACGCGCCAGAGTGACGGCGTTGCAGCTGGAATAAATCAGCGTGCTGGCGCCAGAGCCTTCCAAGGTCGCACAGAGCTTTTCGCCCAGCCCCCGCCTCGGCGGGTTTACAATGACCAGGTCACGATCCGAAGAGCCATCCAGCGCCGTCGCGTCGCCAACGGCGAAGGTCACTTTGCTCAAACCCGCTTCCGCCGCGCTTTGACGCGCCGACTGCACTGCGGGTTCACTGATCTCTACGCCATGGACTGTCCGTCCCGGCGCTGCGGCATGGAGGGCAAAGCCACCTACCCCGCAGTAAAGATCGAGCACAGACCTGGCCCCTGCCCCGTCCACCCATTCCCGAGCATGGCTATAGAGGCCCCTCGCGATCGCGGTGTTGGTTTGGAAAAAGCTTGCAGGCTTGAGCTGGAGAACGATGCCGCCCAGTGGCATCGGCAAGGCTTCAGCGCCCCCGAGATGGATTTCCTCCGGCCCTTCCAGCACAGCCTTGTGCTCGGGCAAGAGGTTAGCGGTCACGACGTGGAGCTGGGGCAGTGAAATGGCCAACTCAGACAGCCACTTTTTCATCCTGCCCAAAGGCTCGGTGGATCGAAGCACGAAGCGCAGCATCAACTGCCCGTCGGAGGCTTCGGTCAGGTGAACAAACTTCAGTTCACCGCGCCGCGACCCGACATCATATGGGGGTATCCGGGCCTTGGTGATGAAGGTCTTGATCGGCTCGAACGCGTTTCGGAGCCCCTGGGTGATCACCCCGCAGCCGGTGAGATCGACTCCGTTCTGCGCAGGATCAAGAATGCCGAGTGTTGGCGTTTCGATAGTGCCGCCGACGACCATCTTGGCCTTGTTGCGAAACCCCGCCCATTGGCTGGTCACGGGCTCAAGCCATTCCGCGTCAGACCAGGCGGACAGCAATTCTTTGGCGTGATTGACCTTGCGATCAAGCTGGGCGCCATAGGGCATGCCCATCAGTGTACAGGATCGGCAGACGCCGGCATCAAAATAACCGCATTGCATTGCGGCACTCAGATCAGCAGCCACGCGTCTATCCCGGAAAAGACTGGAGGCGGCAGCGCCGCCCCCAAAGTTTGGATTACTTGGAGCCAGCGGTCAGCGGCACAACATTGCCCTGGCTGGCCTTGCCGCCGAGGAACTTCTTGATGTTGCGCGCGGCCTGGCGGATGCGGTGCTCGTTCTCGACGAAAGCGAGGCGAATGTACTGGTCGCCATATTCGCCAAAGCCTACGCCCGGTGCGACGCCGACGCCAGTTTCCTGGATCAACAGCTTGGCGAATTCCAGCGATCCCATATGGGCAAACTGTGCCGGGATAGGCGCCCAGGCAAACATGGTTGCCTTTGGAACCGGGATATCCCAGCCAGCGCGACCGAAGCTCTCAACCATTACATCGCGGCGGTACTTATAGATCTTGCGCACTTCTTCGATGACGTCGTCAGAGCCATTGAGAGCCGCGGTTGCCGCTACCTGGATTGGCGTGAAAGCACCGTAATCGAGATAGGACTTCACGCGGGCGAGCGCAGCGATCAGGCGTTCATTGCCGACGGCGAAGCCGACGCGCCAGCCCGGCATGGAATAGGTCTTGGACATCGAGGTGAACTCCACCGTGATGTCCATGGCGCCCGGCACCTGCAGAACGGACGGCGGGGGATCATTCTCATCGAAATAGATCTCGGAATAGGCGAGATCCGAGAGGATGAAGATGTCGTTTGCCTTACAGTACTTGACCACCTCGGTGTAGAAATCCAGCGACGCAGTATAGGCGGTCGGGTTGGCCGGATAGTTCAGAACGAGGGCGATGGGCTTGGGGATCGAGTGACGGACAGCCCGATCGAGCGAGCGCATGAAATCTTCGTTCGGATCAGCCGGCATGGAGCGAACGACGCCACCAGCCATGATGAAGCCAAACGAGTGGATCGGATAGGTCGGGTTCGGCACCAGCACTACGTCGCCCGGCGCGGTAATGGCCGAAGCCATGTTGGCAAAGCCTTCCTTGGAACCGAGCGTCGCGACAACCTGCGTGTCGGGATTGAGCTTCACGCCAAATCGGCGGCCATAATAGCTCGCCTGTGCCTTGCGCAGGCCGGGGATGCCGCGCGAGGTGGAATAGCGGTGCGTACGCCCGTCTTTCACCGTCTCCTGAAGCTTCGCGACGATGTGCTCGGGCGTCGGCATGTCAGGATTGCCCATGCCCAGGTCGATGATGTCCACACCTTCGGCGCGCGCCTTTGCCTTGATCGGATCGATATGGGCAAACACATAGGGAGGCAGGCGGCGGATGCGGTGGAAATCGGTGCTCATGTTGTCCTCTGTGATCCCTTTCGGGACCTGATCTGGCCGCGACGCGCTCAGGCGCCACGCCTCGAATAGGAAGGCGGATTATCGCGGAATTATGGTTGTAAGCGGGTTAAGCGTACCGACAATCGGTACGGAGACAGGCATTTTCGGCTCTTCCCGGCCACCACGTGGCCATTGGGAAGAGCTATCGGGCGTTCGCCGCGGCCGCAGCTGCCGCTGCGGTCAACAGAATGCTGGTGAGCGGAGCTCCAAAACCTGCAAACGTGAACGGAGACGCCATGTCTCTTGCCCTTAGAATTCATCTTTCGCGTCGGCGCATCGGCTCGACTTGAGTCTTCTTAGGAGTTCAAACCGAGCTTGTAAATGCTGCGCGTAGTCGGCATGTATCAACTTTACCGCGCGAGCGGAGACTTGTTTCGGGTAGGTGCATGAAAAAACGCGTCGCAATCGCAACGATAGGCACTTCCGGTGACGTTCGACCTTATGTCGCACTCGCCGTTGAGCTGAAAAAGCGCGGCTATGACGTCGTGCTGGGCACCAATTCGGACTTCGAGGGCCTGGTCACCTCGCATGGCATCGAGTTCCACAATCTCGGGACCAAAATCCAGGAATGGCTGCAGGAATCGCGCTTCGACAACGCGATCAGCCAGATGAAATTCCACCACTTCCCGCAATTGCTGCGCGCCGGCCAGGAGCTGGTCGAAAAGGCAGCGCGCAATTCGTGGGTGATGGCGCAGGGCGCGGACGCGATTGTCGTCAATATCAATACCAGCTTCGGTATCGACATTGCCGAAGCGCTGAACATCCCGGTCATCATGACCGCGATGCAGCCGCTGAACCCGACGCGCGAATTTCCGGTGAGCGCATACGAAGTCCCCGATCTCGGGCCGACTTTCAACAAGCTCAGCTATATCGCGATGAACATCCAGCAGGCCTATTTTGATTTCCCGCGCGATCGCGTGCGCAAGGAACTGATGGGCCTGGCGCCGCGCAAGCGTGGCGGCCTGTTCAAGGACAGCCTCGGCAACAATCTGCCGACGCTCTACAATTTCTCCTCGATCGTCTCTCCCCGCCCGCGCGATTGGCCCCAGACCGCAGTCGTGACCGGCTTCTGGTTCCTTGACGACCAGTCGGACTGGACGCCGCCCGAGGATCTTCAGAAATTCCTCAATGAGGGCCCTGCCCCGGTCTATATCGGTTTCGGCTCCATGCCGTTCGGCGCTGAACGCAACACGGAAATCCTGCGCGAGGCGCTGGAGATCTGGGGCGGACGAGCGATTGTTTCGCGTGGCTGGGGCGGGATCAACACGGCAGACCTGCCGGACACCGTGTTCGCCATTGGTGAAGCCCCGCATGACAAGCTGTTCCCGCTCTGTGCAGCAGTCGTGCACCATGGGGGCGCCGGCACAACCTCAACCGGCCTGCGCGCAGGCAAGCCGACATTCACCGTGCCGCAAGCCTACGACCAGCGTTATTGGGGCCGGCGCGTGCGCGCCCTGGGGTGTGGTCCTGCGCCGGTCCGCCTACGCTCGCTCACGCCGGACGTGTTGGCCAATGTCCTTCGCGAGCTGACGACCAATCCCACCATGGCGGCAAACGCCAAGGCCGTGGGCAAGGCGCTGTGTGAGGAAAACGGGCTCGAAACGGCCGTCAATTTCATTGAAGCCACCATCGACGCGGCAAAAGCTGGCGCCCGGCGCCATCCGGTGGTGACATGAGGGGCCGGGTCTCGTGAAGGTATGTCTGATTGGTGCTGGGGGCGGTATCGGCAGACAGTTGCTTAAGACCTTCTCGGAAAAGCACGAGGTCACCGCGGTTTACCGCACCCTGCCGGTAACGGCGCCGGAAGGCGTTGTACTGGCGCGCTTCGGCGATGACGCAGGTCTGAGGGCAGCGGTTGCCGGATCGGAAGTGGTGATCCATGCCGCCCTTGATCAGAAGAGCAAGGGCAAGGCGTTCACCACGTCCAATCGTGCTGTGACGGAGCGTCTGCTGGATCTGATCCAGCCGGAAACCTGCAGGCTTTTCGTCTATTTCAGCTCGCAGGTGGTCTATGCGGTCCTCGATGCCGAAAAGCATCCGGTGCAGGGCGAGGACGCCGTTCTCGAAGACAGGCCGGGCCTCGACGCCTATACCAAGCTCAAGCTGACGGAAGAGCAACGCGTCAAGGAAGTCTGCGCTGCCAAAGGGATAGACTATCTCATCGTCCGACCAACCGTTGTGATGGGCCCGCATATGCAGTGGTCCAGCGGGATTGTCGGCGCGATGCGCATGGCGCCTTTCGGTCTCAAGGGCCGAACCATCAACCTCATCCATGTGGCGGACCTTAGCGAGCAGTTGCTCGCGCTGGTGGAACGCGGCGTGAAGAACGACATCGTCAATCTCGGCGATCTCGATGTCACGTCAGACGAATATTTCCGCCATGCCGCGGGTCTGGCCGGGCGTCCGATCTTCTTCGCGCCGGGCTGGCTTACGGGCGCGGCAGGCAAGGCTATCCCCTCGACGCTCTGGTTCTTTGCTCATGACGTCACCGTGGCGTCTGACAAGGTTCGTCGCCTGAGCGGGGTCGAGCCGCATCGTCAGCTGCCCGACTTCTTTGAACCACCGGCAAAAGTTGTTGTGGCCCGGGACCTTGACGCCGTTCGCGAGATTGCCACCAGCGGCAAGCCCTTCCACACGGTGGGACGTGGCTATTACCTCTGGTTCAACGACCGGATGTCCACCGACCAGCTGGTGATGGAACACTATGCAGGTGTCGTTCGTCAGGATGAAGGCCATATTACGGTACGTGCAGGCACGACCCTGCGCGGTGTTCTTGACCATCTGGCGCCACAAGACCTGACGCTGGCCACCCTGCCGGAATTTGTCGATATCTCTGCTGGCGCATGCTTTTTTGCCGAAGTGCATGGCAGCAGCGCGGAATATATCTCGGTCTATGACCTCATCACGGCGATCCGCTACATGGATCGCGCGGGCGTTGAGCACCACTCTCAGCGCAATGATTTTGAGTGGGATCGCCTGCGTGCCTCCCATGACATTGTTGTCACGGAGGTGACCTTCAAGACGGTGCCGAACTACCGGCTGGCCAATGTCATCGAATGGCATCCGGACAGTGCGCTCGATGAATATGTCGCGGGCGGCTATCAGAAAAACTTCAGCACGACGGTTCACTGGTATCCGCGCAGTCGAGAGCTGATGGTCTATAACGTCAACCCGCTCGACGATGCACATCCCAAGGATCGCGGCCCCTTCGCGCCCATGCGCGGCTCGCCCGCAGCGATGCAAAAGCTGTTGCTGAGCCTGAGGTTACGCGGACGTCTTCGAATCGTGGGTGATTCAGAACAGGTGCTCGCGCCCTGGACCGGTGTCCCGGCGAAAGAGATCGTCGGGCGTTTCTTCCGCGATGGACGGCGGCGCGTGCGTAATCTCGAAGTCTGCGTGCCGGACTATCATGCGGCGAAGTTTGTCGAGAAATTGCGTGGTCGATTGCCGCAAATGGCCCTCAAAGCTGGGCAAGGCGTGGGGGTTCGGTTTACCCGCAGTGCGAGCTCCGGCAGGGGTTTCGTGTGGGTGGAAATGACCTCGCGCGATGCGTCGCAGATGCATGCGCTGGTGGAAATGGCCGATGAAGTGACCGGCGGCGAGTACTGGGTGCACCGCGGGAAATATGTGCCCTCAACGGTTTCGGTCGATCACCTATTCATTCCGCGCAGCCTTGGGCTGCCGCTGACGACAGCGGAGCCCAAGACCGAAGAGAGCAAGACCTAGCGGCGGGAGAGCGAGTAGCTGATCCAGAGACTCGCGATGACCGGCACCAAGATTGCTGCCGCCAGGATGAAAATCATCAGTGCTGACGGCGGGTTAGCAATGGCCGCGATGAGCGCGACGATACCCCCGAGCATCATCAGCTGACCCGTCCGCCGGTTCGTGATGGCCCAGTTTGCCGGGTCATTCATGGTCCACGGCACGCGGACGCCAGCGACGCGGTTGGGCTGCGACTTGGGCAAATAATTACCAAGCACCAGGAAGATAGCGCCGACCATGGCGGTGGCGATGCGCGGGATATCGAGTGTATGGCCGAGGCCGTAGGCGATGACGGTGGCCAGAATGACCAGGGCGACGGCCAGTACGATGCTGACGCTGGCCTCGATAACATGTTGACCTGCCTCAAAATCCTTCTGCATTCCACGCTTGCCGAAAGCCATCAGGGCGATGACGGCAATGGCGAGGATGAGCGGGAAGAGGATGGCGACCAGAGCGGGCGCCCAGTTGTCCGGATTGCCGCTGATATCCCAGTGGATGGGGAGGCTCTGATCGAGTGGAACGACCACGAGACCGGCGACGGTTCCGAGGGCGAGTGCACCTAAAAGCACGCGGTTGGTGAGGTTCAAGATCTTGTTATTCTTCATCTTTTCGATCCGTTAAATCGAGAATTCCAGCGAGCGCGTCCTGCAGGACGCTGGTGTTCAGGTGGTAGATGAGGCTGTTGCCCTGGCGTTCGACGGCGACCAGATCAGCCTGTTTGAGTTTGTTGAAGTGAACCGAGAGCGTGGGGCGGGCGATGTCGAAATGTTCGGCAAGATCGCCCGCGCTCATCGGTCCTTTTTTCAGTAAGGCCAGCACTTTACGTCGCACGGGATGCGACAGCGCCTCGAAAACGGTGTTGATACCCATCGACTTCTCTTTCGTTATTTTGCTAATTAGCCATGTGACTAATTAGCGTCAAGACGAAAGAGCAAAAAAAGAGCGACGGTCCCGAAGGACCGCCGCTTTTTAGTTGTTTATGAACGGATTCTGAACGAAATCCGTCTGGATCGCCTAGTGCGTGATGCCGACAGCGTCACCGGCAGGGTCGACAGGGGCGGCCGGGGTCGCCGGCTGGGCGTCGAAATCCCACTCAATCGGTTCAGGCTTGCGCACCAGTGCACGCTCGATGACCTGATCCATGCGGGTGACTGGAACGATCTCCATGCCTTCCTTGACGATATCCGGGATCTCCTGGAGGTCGCGGACATTCTCTTCCGGGATGAGCACGGTCTTGATGCCGCCACGGAGTGCCGCAAGGAGCTTTTCCTTGGGACCGCCGATGGGAAGCACACTGCCCCGCAGCGTGATCTCGCCGGTCATGGCGACATCATTGCGGACCGGAATGCCGGTCATCACCGAGACGATTGCCGTCGCGAGACCGATACCAGCGGACGGACCATCCTTGGGGGTGGCGCCTTCGGGCAGGTGGACGTGGATGTCGCGCGTATCGAACAGCGGCGGCTTGATGCCGAAATCAATGCTGCGCGACTTCACATAGGCCGTCGCGGCGGTCAGCGATTCCTTCATCACTTCCTTGATGTTGCCGGTGACCGACATGCGGCCCTTGCCCGGCGTCATCACGCCTTCGATCGTCAGCAGCTCGCCACCCACCGAGGTCCAGGCCAGGCCCGTCACCAGACCCACCTGGGCTTCGGCTTCGATTTCGCCATGCTTGAACACCTGCGGACCGAGATATTCGGCCAGCTTGGCCTCGTCGATGGTGATCGACTTGACCTTGGTGCGGACGA
>JAAZLP010000148.1 GCA_012799265.1 Phyllobacteriaceae bacterium
CCCCGGCGCCATACCTCTCTGACGCTGTCCGCAAGGAGCTCACCGACGCCGCCGTGCGCCTCGGCAAATCGGCCAACTATCGCGGTGCCGGTACGGTCGAATTCCTCATGGATGCCGATACCGACAAATTCTACTTCATCGAAGTGAACCCGCGCATTCAGGTGGAACACACGGTCACTGAAGAAGTGACCGGCATCGACATCGTCAAGGCGCAGATCCATCTGCTCGACGGGGCCGTGATCGGTACCCCCGAATCCGGCGTACCGGCCCAAGAGAACATTCGCCTCAACGGCAATGCCATCCAGTGCCGCGTCACCACCGAAGACCCGGAACAGAATTTCATCCCCGACTATGGCCGCATCACCGCCTATCGCGGCGCCACCGGCTTTGGCGTGCGTCTCGATGGTGGCACGGCCTATTCGGGCGCGGTCATCACCCGCTATTACGATCCGCTTCTCGAAAAGGTCACCTGCTGGGCGCCCTCGGCTGATGAAGCCATTGCGCGCATGCACCGTGCCCTTCGCGAATTCCGGATCCGCGGCGTCGCGACCAATCTGGCGTTCCTTGAAAACATCATCACCCATCCGGACTTTGTCGAGAACCGCTACACGACGCGCTTCATCGATACGACGCCGGACCTTTTCAACTTCAAGCCGCGCAAGGATCGCGCGACCAAGCTTCTGACCTATATCGCTGACGTCACCGTCAACGGGCACCCGGAAGTGCGCGATCGTCCGCGTCCCCCGGCTGATGCTGCGGCCCCGTTCGTGCCGGAATTCCCGCCGCTCGAAAAGATTGAAGGCAGCCGCCAGATCCTCGACCGCGAAGGCCCGCAGGGTCTGGCCCGCTGGATGAAGGAACAAAAGCGCGCGCTCTTTACCGATACGACCATGCGCGACGCGCATCAGTCGCTGCTCGCAACGCGCATGCGCAGCTTCGACATTACCCGCATTGCCGAAGCCTATTCCCGCGGCCTGCCCAATCTCTTCTCGCTCGAATGCTGGGGTGGCGCGACGTTCGACGTTTCCATGCGCTTCCTCAATGAGGATCCGTGGGAGCGTCTCGCCAAGGTGCGTGAAGGCGCGCCGAACCTGCTCACGCAGATGCTGCTGCGCGGCTCCAACGGCGTCGGCTACACCAATTATGCCGACAACGTGGTGAAATTCTTCGTCCGTCAGGCCGCCAAGGGTGGCGTTGATATCTTCCGCGTCTTCGACTGCCTCAACTGGGTCGAGAACATGCGCGTCTCCATCGACGCGGTGAACGAAGAGGGCAAGGTTGCCGAAGGCGCCATCTGCTATACCGGCGATCTCTTTGACCCTGACCGGTCCAAGTATGACCTCAAATATTATGTCGGTCTCGCCAAGGAACTGGAAGCCGCTGGCGCCCATGTTCTGGGCATCAAGGATATGGCGGGTCTTTTGAAGCCCGGTGCAGCGCGCAAGCTCGTCTCGGTGCTGAAGGAAGAGGTCGGCCTGCCGATCCACCTTCATACCCACGATACGTCTGGCGCCTCTGCCGCAACGGTGCTTGCTGCTGTGGAAGCTGGCGTCGATGCTGTCGACGCTGCGATGGACGCGCTGTCTTCGACCACCAGCCAGCCGACGCTAGGCTCGCTTGTTGCCGCTCTAGCCGGTAGCGACCATGATCCGCAGCTCGATGCCAGGGCGATCCGCCAGATCTCGTTCTACTGGGAAGCCGTGCGCACCCAGTACCGGGCTTTCGAGAGCGATCTCAAGGGCGGTGCTTCGGAAGTGTATCTCCACGAAATGCCGGGCGGCCAGTTCACCAATCTCAAGGAACAGGCGCGTTCGCTCGGTCTTGAGACCCGCTGGCACGAAGTGGCCCAGACCTATGCCGACGTCAACCAGATGTTCGGCGATATCGTCAAGGTGACGCCGTCCTCCAAGGTTGTTGGCGACATGGCGCTGGCCATGGTGTCGGCGGGCATCAATCGTGCCGATGTCGAGAACCCGGCCAAGGACATCGCTTTCCCCGACAGCGTCGTCGGCTTCTTTGCCGGTGATCTCGGCCAGCCGCCGGGTGGTTTCCCCGAAGCGCTGCAGAAGAAGGTGCTCAAGGGCAAGCCGGCCATGACCGAGCGTCCGGGTTCCTATCTCAAGGAAGTGGACCTCGAAGCCGAGCGCAGGAAGATCAGCGACGAGGTCGGTGCGCCGATCGACGATTTCCGTCTCGCCTCATACCTCATGTATCCCAAGGTCTATTCGGACTTCGAAAAGACGCAGGATCGTTACGGCCCCACCGAAGTGCTGCCGACGCCGGTCTATTTCTACGGCCTCAATGAGGGCGATGAAGTGCTTGTCGACATCGAGAAGGGCAAGACGCTTGTTGTCACCTATCTCGGCCGCGCGCCGACCAATGAAAAGGGCGAAGTCCGCTGCTTCTTCGACCTCAATGGTCAGCCGCGCACCATCACCGTGCCGGATCGTTTGAAGGCCGGTGAAGTCAAGGTTCGCGCCAAGGCTGTCGCCGGCGATCCCAAGCAGGTCGGCGCGCCAATGCCGGGCGTCATCTCCACCCTTGCCGTACAGCAGGGGCAGAAGATCTCTGCCGGCGACGTGCTCTGTTCGATCGAAGCCATGAAGATGGAAACCGCCATCCATGCCGAGGTCGATGGTGTCGTCGCCGAGCTTCTCGTCAAGCCGGGCGATCAGATCGACGCCAAGGACCTCCTCGTCCGCATCGAATAGAAACAACAAGGCCCGGAGCGATCCGGGCCTTTTTCTTTGGGACTATGCGGCGCTGGGGCCGGGGTCATTGCCCCAATGGGTGGGCGTATTGGCGACCTTGAGCACCTTGATCCGGTGGCTCACCCCATCGGGCGAGAGCCAGCTCATCAGATCGCCCGGCCTGAGGCCCAGCAGCGCTGCCCCGGTCAGTGAGGTGGCCGAGAGCCGATAATTGCCCGGCAGGCTGTCATCGCCCGGCATCACCAGCTTGACCGTCTGCTCCTCGCCCGGCATCGGCTTGAAGCGGACAATGCTGCCAATGCGCACCACATCGGGCGGCAGGAGGTCATCATCCACGATCCGCGCGCGATCCAGCTCATGCATGAGAAAATCCATGCAATCGCTGCTGTCACCGATCTCGGTCATCGCCGCGATGGTGAGGCGCTTGTGCTCTTTTTGGCCGATGACGATCTCCGGGGAGCGGGACCAGTCGGCAAGCGAGATGGTGGTCAATTTCGCTTCTCCTTTAAAGCCGGCGGCATTTCAGAGCCGCGGTCATAGATGGCGAAGAGGTGCTCGGGTTTGGGCTGGTTTACGACGCCGTGGTCATAGTCACGCTGACACCAGGGGCAGCGACGGGCTGCCCGTGGCCTGGGGCCAGAACAGGAACGACAGTAACGAAGGGACTTCACTCTTTATGCCTTTCCTATTCATGCCAGCGGGGACTTCGAGATTGTGGTCAGGATCTTGGCGCGGTCCTCAAGCGACTTGAGACGGATGGTCATCGTCTCGGTCTTGATCGGCGTCTGCGGCGGCAGGACATAGGCCAGGCCCGGCAGGTTCTGGTTGGCCCAATCGGTGAAGCGCTGCAGCTTGTGGCTGCCGGAAATGGGAAGGGTGACAGAGTATTTGAAAGTCATTTAGGTCGCCTTGCGGGCATACGGACACGCCGTGCGCAAAGGCACGGGGCGGGTATGCTCAAAATTTGGGTGGGAAGAGGTCTCTCTATCCTGGTGCCGCTCTTGCCCGGAGGGCAGGTAGCAACACCAGGCACTCAGCCTGCCCGGCTAAGGCGACTTATAAAGGGGCGGGTCTGGAAGTTCTGGCTCTTCATGGCACCTATCATGGCCATATCGGGCGGCTTGTCAAATCCGCCCGACGGGGCCGAAAGCATCAGCGACGACGGGCAGAGCCGTCGATGGTCGGGCCATATTTGCCCGCGTAAACCTTGGCCGGTATCGGCAGGCGGGAGACGATCCAGCTCACCATCAGCGGCACAAGAACGATGTCGTCAACAATACCCAGGAACGGCAGATAATCGGGCAGAATGTCGAGCGGCATCACCACATAGAAGGCGGCGAACAGCGTTGCGGCCTTCAGATAAAGCGGGGTGTGCGGCGACCAGAAAGCTTTCCAGAGCTGCACAACTTCCTTGCGGAA
>JAAZLP010000149.1 GCA_012799265.1 Phyllobacteriaceae bacterium
GTAGAGGAAGCCCTGACCGCCATGGCACAGGCCGCTCCGTCGGCAGCCAATGCTGGACCGGTGGAAGCCCCGATCAGCGACAGCCTCAAGATCGACGATCTCAAGCTCGAACTTGGCTATGGCCTTCTGAGCCTCGTCAAGGAAGATGAGAACGGCACCGACAGGCTGACCGAGCAGATCAAGGCCCTGCGCCGCCAGCTGGCGCTCGAACTGGGCTTCGTCATGCCGCCGGTCCGCATTCTCGACAACATGCAGCTCGAGCCCAACGACTACAAGGTTCGCATCAAGGAAGTCGAAGCTGGGCACGGCACCATCTATGCCAATCAGCTCATGGTCATGGACCCCTATGGCAATCAGATCGACCTGCCGGGCCAGCACACGACCGAGCCGACATTCGGCCTGCCGGCAACCTGGATCGAACCGGCCCTCCGTGACGAGGCGGAACTGCGTGGCCTTTCAATCATCGATCCCTCGACCGTCATTTCCACGCACCTGACAGAAGTGCTCAAGGCCAATGTTTCGGACCTCCTGAGCTACGCCAATGTGCAGTCGCTGCTATCGGGCCTGCCCAAGGATCAGCAGAAGCTGGTCGAGGACATCGTGCCCAGCCAGATCACCGTTTCGGGTCTGCAGCGCGTGCTGCAGTCGCTGCTTAACGAGCGCATCTCGATCCGCGACCTCTCGACAATTCTCGAAGGCGTGGCCGAAATTGCTGGCTCCGGCCGTTCGGTGATGACCATCACCGAACATGTTCGCGCACGTCTCTCCCGCCAGATCTGTGCGGCCAATCTCGGCATGGACGGCACGCTGCCGCTCCTCACCCTTTCGCCGCAATGGGAGCGCGACTTCGCCGAAGCTATGCACGGAGAGGGCGAGGGACGGCATCTGGCGATGGCCCCCAGCAAGCTGCAGCAGTTCATCGGCGCCGTGCAGACGGGCTATGAGCGCGCCGCCCAGCAGGGCGAGCTTCCGGTGCTGATCACTTCGCCCGGCATTCGCCCCCATGTCCGCTCGATCGTCGAACGCTTCCGGCCGCAAACTGTCGTCATGAGCCAGAACGAAGTTCACCCGCGCATACGGCTCAAGACCGTCGGCAGTATCTGAATTAACAGACTGAGCCCTCTACGAATCTTTCCGGTAGATAACTGAAGTTATGGATTTAACTTAGGGGCGGTATCGTATAGTTAATGTTTGCATAAAAGACCAAATGATCCCGCGTTAATACTGACCTAACCGAATATCCATCCGAAATACGTGACCTCATAACCTGTGGTATAGTGCTCGGATCATTCTGCTTCGGAGGCGTCGTTGGCAGACACGGACGGTTCAGCAAGACGCATGCGCATCCCGCTACGCATCTTCCTAAGCCTTGTGATCGTTGCCGCCCTCATGCCACCCCTGGTATTGCTGGCCATGGTGGTTGTCCGCACCGCCGAAAGCGACCGCGCAGCCGCCCATACGTCCCTTGTCGACAATGCCAAGGTCATCGCCTCGATGGTTCACGGCGCCATTGTTTCGGACGCCGAGGTGCTGGGCACGATCGGCGGTCATGTCAACGAGGGGTCGCTCGAGCACGCCAACGAACTTGAGCTCATTGGTGAACATTTCCGGGGCAATGCGGTCATTGTCTCCAATTCGCCGCCGACCCCGTCGCGTCCCGAATGGAGCGTTTCCAACCTTGTGGACATCCGACCCGGCGAACGCGCCAATCTGGTTTTCACCGTTCCTTTGAATGAGGACACGGGTGATGTGCTTCAGGTGACGGCTGACAGCACGGCCGTTTCAAGCAAGATTTCTTTCGGCACCCTGCAGAACCAGATGCTGGTGGCACCCGCTCTGCCGCGGCAGCTGAAAACCTCGGCAAGCGCGTGCCGACCTGGGAAGCCCTGCTCGAGGTCGGCGCCTCTACCGGCAGCTTTAATGCAATTGCCTTTGACGGCACACCAATCAGCTTCGGCTTCTCTTCGATTGAAGGCACGCCCGGCTGGGTGGTGGTCGTTGGGGTTCCCCAAGCGATCCTCGATGCGCGCTGGCAAAACCCGCTGATCGCCTTTGGCTTTGGCGTACTTGTCGCTGTATTGGTAGCGATCATCCTCTCGTTTTTCATGGCGAGGCGCATTACGCGGCCCATCGAAGCCATGGTGGAACGTTCCGAGGCCATCGCCAGCGATGCCAAGGGAGCGCTACCGCCCGCACCGGATACCATCGTCGGGGAACTGGAAACGCTCTATCAGGCGCAGCAGAACTCCCACACGCGCCTTGCCCAGCGCGCCGATGAACTGGCCCTTTCCTCCAAGCGCTACTATGCCATCGCCCGCGTCGGAGCCATGGTGACCTGGCGCGCGGACCGCCATGGCAATGTGCTGGAAATGGAAGGCTGGAATGAATTCACCGGCCAGAGCACGCAGGCCGCCCTGGGCCGGGGCTGGGTAGAGCGTGTCCATCCTGAGGATCTCCCCAATCTCACGCAAACCCTCGAGACCGCAGCGCGGGCAGGCATCGCCACGGCTACCGCGGAAGTGCGGGTGCGCACCGACCTTTACGACTGGGTCTGGGTCAATTTCCGTGGCGCCATGATTACGGACGCCGAAGGGATGCCCGCCGAATGGATCGGGACGCTCGAGAACATCGATGATCGCAAGCGCCTGCAACTGCGCATCAGCCACATGGCCTATCACGATGCGCTGACGGGGCTCCCCAATCGCATCCGGCTGGCCGAGCATTTCGAGGAGCTGTGGCAGCCGGACAATGCCGGGCAGAGCTGCGCCCTCCTCTATATCGACCTCGATATGTTCAAGCAGGCCAACGACACTTATGGGCATGCCACAGGCGATGCGCTGCTCCGCGAGGTCGCAGTCCGCCTTCAGAAGGTGTTGCGGCAGAATGATGTGGCAGCGCGCCTTGGCGGCGACGAATTCGCGGTGGTGCTAGTCGCCCTCGAAAATGTCGACTACTCGACTACGGTCGCGAGCCGCATCGTCAAGGCGCTCTCAGTGCCCTTCGAGATCGACGGCCATAGCGTGCAGATCGGCGCCAGCGTCGGCGTCGCGCCCTTCCTTGCCGGCGGCGTGTCGATAGAGCGGCTGCAGTTTGAGGCTGACAGCGCGCTCTATCGGGCCAAGTCTGAGGGCCGTAACCGCTGGTCGTTCACGTCCACCAGTCAGGACGCGCAACAGCGCGCCTGAGACGGATCAACTGAGCCGGCCGGGCACTGCGGGCGGCAGGTCGAGCACAGCGGCTTCGGCGGACGTATCCACCTCGTTTTCCTCGGCCAGTTCGCGCTCCGCATCAAACCAGAACTCCTGCTCGCGTCCTTCCGGTTGCCCGGCCTGATCCCACAGCTGATAGGCGCGCTCGCGTACCTTGGCCGTGTCGATATTCGTATTGATCGCCATCTTCGCATTCCTCCGCAAATGCGCGACCAACGCATGGCCACCATGCCGGTTGCAGCGGGAACGCCCGCTTCAGCCGCGCATTTCACGCAGAGCCTGGGGACTTCCTGATGAAGCTTTTTTCCTGCGACCACTGCGGCAACACGATCTATTTTGAAAATGCGGTTTGCGAGCGCTGCGGCCACGCCCTGGGTTATGTGCCGGAGCACAACGCCCTTGTTTCGCTTGAACCGTCGGAAAGCAGCTTCCGCAGCCCCGCCCTCAACCAGTTCTATCGCTATTGTGCCAATTCAGCCGAAGGCGCCTGCAACTGGCTGGTCCCGGCCACGAGCGACGATCTCTATTGCGCCGGCTGCCGCCACAACGAAACCATACCGCCCTTGGGCGATGCAACCAATCTCATCCATTGGCAGACGATCGAACGCGCGAAAAAACGGCTCTTCTACTCGCTTCTGAGGCTTGAACTGCCGCTCGAGACGCGGATCGAAAACCCAGCGCATGGGCTGGCCTTCCGCTTTCTCGTAGACGCCCCCGACAAGACGGTCATGACCGGGCACGAGGATGGGATCATCACCATTGCCCTTGCCGAAGCCGATGACGCAGAGCGCGAGCGCCGCAAAGTGAATATGGGAGAGCCCTACCGCACCCTGCTCGGCCATTTCCGCCATGAAATCGGTCACCACTATTGGGACCTCCTGGTCGATGGCCAGCCAAGCCACGCGCGGTTTCGCGAACTCTTTGGCGACGAGAGCCGGGATTACGGCGCCGCCCTCCAGAGCTACTACGCAAACGGTGCTCCGAACGGCTGGTACCACAACCATATCAGCGCCTATGCCACCGCCCACCCATGGGAGGATTTCGCCGAAACCTTCGCGCATTATCTGCATATAGTCGACACGGTGGAGATGGCGGCAGCGTTCGGTGTCCGCGCCCGCCCGGCCACTCAGGATGAAAGCCTGACCATTCCAGCGGTCGCCCTCGACCCATATCGCGAGCTCGACATCGGGCGGATCATCGACAACTGGATACCCCTCTCCAGCCTCCTCAATAATCTCAATCGCGCTGTCGGCCAGCCAGATGCCTATCCCTTCATTCTGACGTCCGCCGTGGTCGAGAAGCTGGGCTTTATCAACGACCTCGTGCACCAGGGCAGCGCCCAATAAAAAACGCCCCGGCTTTTAACCGGGGCGTTGAATGTTCATGTGGTCGGGATCAGGCGCCAGCGGCCTGACGGACGGCATCCTGGACCTTCTCAAAGGCCCGGACCTCGATCTGACGGATGCGTTCACGGCTGACGTCATATTGCTGGGCCAGTTCCTCGAGGGTCGAGGGATTGTCCTGCAACCGGCGGGCCTGGAAGATCGCCCGCTCGCGCTCGTTGAGCACGTCCATGGCGCTGTTCAGCATGCCCATGCGTTCGGAAAACTCTTCCGTTTCGCCGAGCGCGGTCTCCTGATCCGGCGTGTCATCGACCAGCCAATCTTGCCATTCGGACGAACCTTCGTCAGCGCGCATGGGCGAATTGAGCGAGGCGTCACCCGACAGACGGGCATTCATCGAGACAACGTCTTCTTCCGTCACGTTGAGCGTCGTCGCGATCTGCTTGATCTGGTCCGGATGCAGCGAGCCGTCATCCAGCGCCGCAATCTGGCCCTTCACCCTGCGCAGGTTGAAGAACAGACGCTTCTGGGCTGCGGTGGTACCGATCTTCACCAGGCTCCACGAGCGCAGCACATATTCCTGAATGGCAGCACGGATCCACCACATCGCATAGGTCGCGAGGCGGAAACCTTTTTCTGGCTCAAACCGCTTCACCGCGTGCATGAGGCCGACATTGCCCTCGGAAATGACTTCCGAGATCGGCAACCCATAGCCGCGATAGCCCATGGCGATCTTGGCGACCAGACGCAGATGGCTTGTGATCAGCTTCTGCGCCGCGCCGGGATCTTCATGTTCCTTGTAGCGCTTTGCCAGCATGTATTCTTCATCCGGTTCCAGCATCGGGAATTTGCGGATTTCCTGAAGATAACGACTGAGTCCCCCCTCGGACGAGAGGACCGGCAAATTGGACTGGGCCATGTACGCACCCCCTTCTTTATCCCCCGCATCGCGCGGGCGGAACGCCACTCCCTGTCCTTACGGCACAAGGCTGACGATGGATCATATAGGCTGATCTTTGGCGATTCTAAGAGGCCAAGGTGACAAAACGTGAGAGAGGCCAATCAGTTCCGCCCAAAGTCAGACTGTTTCATCGGCATATTACGATAAAACGCTTCATCGTACAAACACGATGAAGTGAGAGCAGGCTTGCGTCTTGTTCAGAGCAGCTCAGCAGGCGCCAGCGCGGTCATACTCGTCAAGCACGTCCTGCAGTTCCTGAAGATCATCAGGCAGATCAGCCTCGAACATCATCTCTTCCCCGGTCGCTGGGTGTTCAAAACCCAATTCGGCCGCATGCAGCGCCTGACGTCCCAAGCCTCGCACGATGTCGGCCAGTTCTTCGGGAAGCTTGTTCACCTTGGTAGCAAAGCCCGGCGCATAGAGCTGATCGGCGACAAGCGGATGCCCGATATGGGCCATATGAACGCGGATCTGATGCGTGCGGCCCGTTTCGAGCTGGCACTGGATGCGGGTAATATCCCAGCCTTCGCCGCCATAACGCGCCTCCACCGCATAATGGGTGATGGCCTCGCGGCCGCTTTTCAGCACCGTCTGCTTGAGGCGATTGCCCGGATCGCGGCCCAGCGGCGCATCGACGGTGCCCATGCCGGACTGCGTGGCGCCCCAGGCAAAGGCGATATAGGCGCGATGCAGCGGTCCCGTACGGCCGTGGTCGGCAAACTGCTCGGAGAGATGGCGATGCGCCTGCTCGGTCTTGGCCGCCACCATGACACCCGACGTATCCTTGTCGAGGCGGTGGACAATCCCGGGTCGCTTGACCCCGCCAATGCCCTTAAGACTCTCCCCACAGTGGAAGATCAGCGCATTGACCAGCGTGCCCGAGGGCGAACCGGGCGCGGGATGCACCACCATGCCCACAGGCTTGTTGACCACGATGAGGTGCTCGTCCTCGAACAGGATATCGAGCGAAATGTCTTCCGGCTGCGGATCGGGATCTTCCGGCGGTGGGGCAAGAAGGACGATTGTCTCACCGGCCTTGAGTCGGTAATTGGGTTGGGCAACCGGCTTGCCGTCAATGCTGACGGCGCCGGACAGGATCAGGTCCTTGATGCGGCTACGACTAACCACGTCATGCGCCTTGGCCAGAACCGCGTCGAGTCGGCCCCCGGCCATTGTCTCGTCGACCGCAACCTCAACGGGCTCGCCCGCCAAATCGTCGATCAACTCGAAATCGGTGTCTTCCGCCATGACTAATCCTGAACCTGCAAATGCCCAGCAGTCCGAAACGGCAGCGACGAGCGAGATGACGCCCGAGGCCCTGGCCATGCTGGGGAAAGCGCGCCGATCCTTTGGTATCTCGATCGGCATCCTGTTGCTGGGCTTTATGGCGATTGGCTTCGCTCTTGTCTATCGCGTGATGCGCGACAGCCCGCCGCCGCAGGTCGCTGCCGAGGTCTTTTTACCCGCAGGCGCCGAAGTCGTCTCGGCCCTCAAGCTCGATGGAACGGTGCAGGTCACCTATCGCGCCGGCGAAGCAACGCTCCTGAGCGTGTTTGACGCCGCAAGCGGAGAACTCGTGCGCACTGTGACGATCGGGCAGCAATAAGCAGAGCGGACTCCAGGAACCCGCGCCCTTAGCGGCTCTGAATTTCGTGGACCGCCTGCAGGCGGTCCGTCACCGAACCGCGCTGGGTATTGGCGGGGCTGGGCAGGACGTCCTCGGTTTCCCCGTCATCAGCGAAACGCTGCACCCGGTCAAAGAGGCTTTCGCCCGTGAGCACGTTCGTCGGCGCCTCATTGTCCGCCGCATAAACCAGTCGGCTCACGCTGGACGCAATGTCATTGAGCTTATCGCGGAGTTGCGCCTCATCGAAGCGGTCGGTTTCCCAATCCGCCAGGATTGTCGCTTCGACATTGCCGACCTTGGCGCGCAGCCCTTCAAGCTCATCTTCCATGGAAAGCCGGTCCGCGAGCGATTGGCCGTTGCGGCCCTCGCTGCGATCCTCCGTTTCGCTGGTTTCCTCCAGAAGCGCATTGAGACGGTTCTCGGCGCTGGCAATGCGCGCTTCGGCGGCGACAAGCTCCTCAGCGTCGGCCTCACGTTCTGCGGCCCCGCCCGCCAGCGCATCGCGCATCTGGGCAATGGCAGCCGTTGCCTCGGCGCTGCGACGGTCTGAATTCTCAAGGCGGCTGATCAGGCTATTGGCCTGTTCCTCAAGGAAGGCGGCGCGTTTGCGCTCGATCGCCAGCGCCATGGTCAGCCGATCGACATCGTCCTCATAATCTCCGGAAAGATCGAGACCACCGATACTCGTAGCCTTGGCGAGGCCACCCCGCACCGAATTGCGCAATTCTTCGATCTCGCCAGCACGGGTCTCCAACTCGCGGTCCCGCATGCGCAGGCGCTGGGCGAGATCAGCACCCTCCTTCTCGAGTTCGAGAATGCGCGCCCGCAAATCCACTTCGCGGGCTTCCAGTTCCTGGACGACGGCGAGGTGATTTTCCCGCTCGGCCTTGAGGGCGCCAAGGTCGGTCCGCTTCTGATTGACCTCGCTGAGCTGCTCGGCCAGCCGCTTGCGTAGGGCCTCGACATTCATTTCGAGCCGTCGCGTCTGTAGCGCGAACTCGGCCCGCAGTTGATCCTTGTCAGCGCGAAATTCTGCCAGGGTAATGGGTGTCGCCGCTTCGATCCGGCGCTTGGTGAGACGCACCGCCCGCTTCCACACCGCAGGCAGCAGGATGAGCGCAATGAGGCCTGCGGCCAGCACGCCCAACGCAAAATACATGATGTTCTCGATCATCATCGGAGCATCTCTCCGGCGGCGGTTGCCGCAGTCCATCGACCCTTTTCGCAGCAAAGAAGGTGGAGGACCATCTTCGGCATGGATTAACCCTAACGGGTTTGGGCCCTTTCGTCACGACAAAGCCGGAGCTCGCGCCCCGGCTTGCAAGGAATTGATTATCTCAGGCGCTCAGAACGGGTTCCAGGTAGGCTCGCTGGTGAAGTTGAGATAACCCACATTGATCCCGAGGCGCGCACCAACACCGGAACGGATCGGCACCACGACGACGTTGCCGCGCTTGGTGACCGTCATGCCGAACCCACCCAGTACATAGGCCGACCCGTCGACCCCGGGATAGCGGCCCAGGATTTCCTGAATGCTGGAAAGATTATAGACCAGCATCATCACCTTCGAGCCGTCGCCACCGACGTCAAAGCCGATGCTCGGACCCTGCCAGAAGAGCGAATATTGGCCGGCATTTCGCGTATGGAGCGTGCCTTCCCCATATTTTGCCCCAATGAAAAGGGCGCCGCCTGCTTCCTCGCCCAGCACATAGCCATTGGGCAGGCCGAACTGGCTCACCGCGCGCTCGACGACCGAGGCAAGGCCCTGGGCGGCGGATCCAAAGAACTCCTGACCGCTCTCGATCAGTTCCTGCCCCGAATAGGTATCGCTGAGCGATCCCTGGGCCATTGCCGGAGCGACCGGCAGGGCAAGCGCCACAGCAAGGGCGACAAACCGGATTAGGCGCGTGAACAACATTCGTTACTCCCTCGATGACCGCGGCTTTTACGAAGACCTTAAGGACTAATGAGCCAGAATAAGGACGAGTCGGCCTGCGATCTTTGGGTCCATGATGAAGCAAACGTCTAAACAAATCTTAACCATGATCGCCCTGATCCTGCCGCTATTCGGGCCATTTCCCGCCATGGTCGCATCCGCCCACGCCCAGTCGGTGGTCACCTGGGTCGTCACCGATCCACTGAGCGGCATTGCCATCAATGGCATGGACCCGGTCTCCTACTTCACCGAGCCGGCCCCGCTCCCCGGCAAGACAGAGTTTGAATATGAATGGATGGGCGCGCCCTGGCTTTTTGCCAATGAGGCCAATCGCGACATCTTCCTGCGCAATCCGGAAATTTATGCGCCCCAGTTCGGCGGACACGGCGCCATGAGCATGTCACGCGGGTTTATCTCGGATGCCGATCCCATGATTTTCACGCTCTATAAGCAGCGCCTCTACTTCTTTTACTCCGCGTCCAACCGCGAAGCA
>JAAZLP010000150.1 GCA_012799265.1 Phyllobacteriaceae bacterium
ACCGCGCTGGCTCGCCAGCCGGTTACTGAACCAGTTATCATCGCCAATGCTCCCGTCGACACCGCGCTCTCCAGCGTGCGCGAAGTTGATCTGGAAGAGGAGAGCGCCCGCGAAGCCGAGGGCGCCATCGAACGCGCCATCGAGACCCTCGACCGCGAAGCTCGTGGCGAACCGACCGAAACCCTGCCCGACCCCGAACCGGTTCAGAAATCGTCGCTGCCGTTCGAAAGCGATCTGGGCCGCACGGAAGACAATGGCTTTGCCACCGCCGAGGCCGAACCGCGTTCCGGCGCTGGGCTCACCATTTTCCTCGTTGTCTTCGCCCTGCTGCTCGTTGGCGTAGGCGGCGCAGGCTATTGGGCCTGGCGCGAAGAATATCTCGATTTCGACCAGATGTTTGGCCGCGCCGAACCGGTGACCGAAGTCGCAGCCCCGCAGGTTGATCCGTCCTTCCCGACGCTCAACACCAATTCGACCGATGAAGGCGCCGCCGGCCCCGGCAATACCTCAACGACCACCACCAGCGAGCCGACAACGGCGCTGGAAGGTCTTGAGATCGAGGAACGCCTCGAGCCGACGCCCGTGCCGGTACAGCCGACAGGCAGCGAGAGCATGCTGCCCGATATCGGCGCCAATACCGAAATCAAGACCGAAGAGCGTCTTTCGAACGAAGACACCAGCATCGCTGCAGCCGATCCGGCCGCCAGCGTTGATCCGGTCAATCTCGCCGGAAATCAGTCGCTCCTCCTCGAAGCCTCAGCCGACGGCCAGAGCGGCGCCGTGCCCTTCTCGGGCACCGTGGACTGGAGCGAAGGTGTCGACGAGATCGGCCTGCCGACACTGGTCGCCAAGGCCAGCATTCCGGCCCGCAATCTCAGCGTCGACATCACCATCCGCAAGAACAGCGACCCGATCCTGCCTGCCAGCCATCTGATGGAAATCACCTTCAATGTGCCGGACACCTTTATCGGCGGCACCATTGCAACGCTGGCTGGCGTGCTGCTCAAGGATCAGGAACTGGTGCCAGGCACGGCCCTTGAAGGCGCTGCCGCCCGCGTGGTTGGCAATTCCTTCCTCTTCGCCCTCAGCGCCTCGGCTGATCACGTCGCGTCCAACACGACCCTGCTCGACGAGCGCCGCTGGATCGACCTCGCCATCGTCTATGGCACAGGCCGCAACGCGATCCTGACGCTGGAAAAGGACGAAACCGCTCAGGTCCTCTTCGACAAGGCGCTGACCGCCTGGGCTGCGCAGTAGAGCATCTGGGGCGCGTCAGACGCGCTCCAGCTTTCCTTCCACGATACGATAATGCCGGCTCGCAAGGGCGGCGATGTCATCGGCATGGTGGCTGACAAGAAGCGTATGCCAGCCATGCCGGCGCGTCAGTTCGCCAACGAGCTCACGCGTCGTCTTGCGGGTCTCATCATCCAGCGCGGAAAAGGGCTCATCAAGGAGCAGAATGGACCGTTCCCGCAGGAGCGTCCGCGCCAGCGCCACACGCTGTTTCTGCCCGCCTGAGAGTTGCGCGCTCGGCCGATCTTCGAGCCCTGCCAACCCGACTTCTGCCAGAGCCGCTGACACGCGTTGCCGCACCTCATCCTTCGGCGTTCGCTTGGGCAGGCCCAGGGAGGCGTTCTCGGCGGCGGTCAAATGGTCGAAAAGGTTGTCTGCCTGCAGCAGCAGGGACACTGGCCGCGTTTCTGGCGGAAAACCCAGCAGATCTTCTCCATCAAGCGTAAGCGTTCCAGATGTGGGCGTCGCAAAGCCTGCCAGCAGGTCGAGGAGCGTGGATTTACCCGCGCCACTCGCCCCCGAAACAGCCGTCACCTCACCCGGCAAGGCTTCCAGCGTGAAATGATAAGGCCGGTCACTCGCCTGATAGGCGAAGGTGAGGTTATCCGCGCGGAGCATGGGAAAGCCTTTCGACGAGTTTGGGAAGACCGACAAAGACGATGATGGTGAGGATGAGCAGAAGGGCCGCAATGGCGGCCGCATCATTGCTGCGATAGGAGCCCAGCGCCCGGTACATGAGGAGCGGCAGGGTCTGGAAATCCTGCGTACCGAAAAGCGCAATGACGCCGAGATCGCCGAGCGAAAAACAGAAGCTCAGCGCGAGCATGAGCCCGATATCGCGACCCACCAGCGGATATTCGACGCGAACAAACTGGGCCCATCCCGATATACCGAGACTCCGCAAGAGCTTACCGCGGCTGCGGGCGATGGCGTCGAGCGGCGGCCCCAATGTTGCAACTGCAAAGGGCAGCGCCAGAAGAGCATTGGCGATGACGACCACCAACGGCGCCGCCGCCCCGATCGGCACGCCCAACGTGCGGACGAGAAGAAAGAACCCGAGCGACAGCACCACGGCAGGCACGGCCAGATAGGCAAAGGCAGGAATACCAAGACCAATGCGGAGGACCGGATTGCCCGTCGCTGCCCGCCCCAGCGCCAGCATCAGCGCCAATATCAGGGTCAGAAATGCCGAGGCACTACCAATGGCAAGACTGGTGAGCGTCGCCTGCCAGAAACTTGCCTGCGAGAGGACACGCGCAAAGCCACCGGCAATGCCGTCGACCAGAACCGACACCAGCGGCAGGGCAAAGCCGAGGATGGAAAGCACAAGGATCAGCCACGCCAGCGCCTGTGCCGTCATTCCGTCGCGCCATGTCGGTGCCACCGACCGCCCCAACGCTGCCGGCGGCGGGGTGAATGCGGAGGCGATCAGGATGACGACGGCGCAAACGCCGATCTGGGTCAGTGCCAGCCGCACCGCGCCGGTAAGATCAAAGTCGAGCCGCACGGCCGAATAGATCGCTACTTCCAGCGTCTGATTGGCAGGCCCACCGCCGAGCAGCAGAACGATGGGAAAGCTGGTGAAGGCGAGGAGAAAGATGATCGCCCCAAGTCCCGGCAGCGAGCCGCGCATCGCCGGCCAGTCGATCAGCCGGAACCGTTGCCATGCCGAGAGAGCCAGCGACTGCCCGACCTTGAGACGGCTGGTGGGGATGGCATCGAGGCGCGCCAGCAGGATGCGTGCGGCAAAGGCTCCATCGAGGATCACATGGGCGAGGAGAATGCCCTGAAGTCCGAAGGCCGGGCTATCGATGGTGACGCCAAAGAGCGTCTGGCTCACCTGATTGATCCAGCCATTGCGCCCCCAGATGGAGAGGAGGCCAAAGGCGACCACCATGCCCGGCGTGACAATGGCGGCGGCAAAGAGACCAACGACTAGATCGCGTCCGAAAAAGCGTAGCCGGTTGAGCGCCCAGGCCAGCGCCATGCCGACCAGCAGCGACAGCACCATGGTGAGCCCAGCCTGAATGGCGGTCATCCGCAGGAGGTGTGGGATGTCGACGCGGGAGCTTCCCCCCGCATCCGTCGCCGCGTCGAGAATGGCCCAGAAGACGAGGGCGATGAGCGCAGCGATAGCCAGCGCGAGCAGCGTCGCACTGGCGATCCGGGCCGGGCGATGCGGCAACGTCAGCATAAAGATATTCTCCAACGCGATGCAGGCCCCTCCCCCTCGCAAAGAGGGAAAGGTCGGGAGAGGCGCTGCATCGCGTCCGATCCGCTCATGGCTACTGAACGGCCGCCAGCATTTCGTCGATCCAGGCCGACATGTTCTCGATGATATCGGCCTCGTCCAGCGTCAGCGTCTTGGCTGGCTGCGGGAGGTCCTTGAAGGACGGATCAAGGTCATCGCCGAGATCGACCACGGGGAACATCCAGTTGGTCGTCGGGATCACCTTCTGCCCCTCGGCCGAGGCGAGATAGGCGAGGAACTGCGCGGCAAGTTCCTGCTGATCGGACGATTTCAGGATGCCCGCAACCTCGATCTGCGGGAAGTGACCTTCCTCGAACAGTGCCGCCTTGATGCTGTGATCATCCTCATCAAAGATGTGGTAGGCGGGCGAGGTCGTATAGGAGAGCACCATATCCGCTTCCCCATCAAGGAAGAGCGCATAGCTCTCGCTCCATTCGCGCGTGATGGTGAGGATCTTCGGCTTGAGACCGGCCCAGATTTCCGGCGCGCGATCGCCATAGGCGGCCTTCACCCAGAGCAGCAGCCCGAGCCCCGGCGTCGCCGAGCGCGGATCCTGGATGGCGATCTTGACGCTGTCTGGCAGCGCGATCAGCTCTTCAAAATTCTTCGGCGGCACCGGCATTGTGTCGCTGTCATGCATGAAGGCGAAGTGCGAATAATCAAACGGCACGAACTGCGCGTCCGACCATGCCTCCGGCAGGGTCAGCCCCGGCAGATCGAGGCCGTGATCGGCAAAGAGCCCGGTGGCGCGTGCTTCGCCGGCAATGGCCGTGTCGAGACCGAGGAGAATATCGGCTTCCGTGGACGCGCCCTCAAGCTGCACCTTGCGCAGCGTGCTGATCGAGCTGTCAGCCCCAACGAAATTGACAGTGCACTCGCAGGTGGCTTCAAAACCCTCCTTGAGCGGCACGCCCGGACCCCATTCGGAGGCAAAGCCGTCATAGGTATAGATTGTGAGGACAGGCTTATCCTGCGCGACCGCGAGGCCGGAAACTCCGGCGACGAGGACCGCAAGCGCGATGGAGGCAAATTTGACCATATCGGTCTTCCCTTCACAGGTTTGCGGCCATGGGTGAAAGGATTGTGTCAATGGCGGGAGGACGAGAATAGCGCCCTTGCCATCTCGAACTTCCTCCGCCAGCATGACCTGGTTCAGGTTCAATGGGTAACTCTCAGCTCCGGAAACCCGGAACACCCCAGCGAGACGACGCGGACCATATTGAGAGACGACCTCTAGTGCAATCCCCCCCTTCTCCCCATGCGGCGCCGCCGCTGGTCTTTGACCGCCCGCTGGCCATTGTCGGCGGCGGCACCGTCGATCCGGCCCTGTTGCAGGAACTGGCCGCGCGCAATGTTGCGCTTGTGGCCGCCGATGGCGGCGCCGATGCCATCGCGGCGGCCGGCCTTGTTCCCGAGGCCATCATTGGCGATCTTGATTCGCTTGAAGATCGCGCCGGATGGGAAAGCCGGACCCGGGTCATTCACATCCCCGAGCAGATCACCACCGATTTCCAGAAATGCCTCTATTCCACCGAGGCGCCCGTGACCCTCGCTCTGGGCATGACCGGCAAGCGGCTCGACCATACGCTCGTGACCCTCTCTGCCCTCTGGCAGGTCGGGCGCGAACGCAAGGTCATGGTGGTCGATGAGGTGGATCTGGCGCTGGCGGTATCAGGCCCCTTCCGTTTCGAGGCGGGAGCGCGGGAACGCATCTCGGTCCACCCCTTCGTGCCGACGGACTTCCTGCGCTCAAGCGGACTGGCTTATCCCCTCGACGGCCTCACCCTCGACCCGGCCGGTCGCCTCGGCATGTCCAATGAGGCCAGGGGCGGCACAGTCGAGATCACGCCGAGAGACGATACGCCCTGGCTGCTGATTCTAGGCCGCGACCGTCTCTGGGACCTGATCGCGGCGTGCATGGTCTGAAACGACCGTACTCTAGCAGTCGTCAGGAAAACGTCTCGTCCATCCGGAACTGCAGCTTGGCCAATTCGGCATAGCGGCCGCCCTTGGCCACCAGTTCGTCGTGCGTGCCCTTGTCGATAATCTCGCCTCCATCCATGAGGAGGATCGTATTGGCATCGCGGATAGTCGCGAGGCGATGGGCAATGACGAGGGTGGTACGACCCTGCATGAGATGCTCTAGCGCGATCTGCACCAGCCGTTCGCTCTGCGCGTCGAGGGCAGACGTGGCCTCATCCAGCAGCAGGATCGGCGCATTCCGCAGAATGGCACGGGCAATGGCCAGACGCTGCTTCTGGCCGCCAGAAAGCATGACACCGCGCTCGCCGACCACCGTCTGATAGCCATTTGGAAGGTCGGCAACAAAGTCATCCACGAGCGCCGCCTTGGCGGCGGCGATGACCTCGTCCTCGCTCGCGTCCGGTTTGCCGAAGCGGATATTGTCCGCGATGGTGCCAGCGAAAATGACCGGCTCCTGCTCGACATAGGCGAAGCGCTGGCGCAGATCGGTGAGAGCCACATCGCGGACATCCACACCATCGACGCGAATGCTGCCGCTGTCGACGTCGTAGAAGCGCTGCAGCAGTGACAGCGTCGTCGACTTGCCCGATCCCGACGCCCCCACCAGGGCCACAGTTTCCCCGCGACCGACAGTGAAGCTGAGATTGGTCAGCACCTGCTCGCTGCCATTATAGGAGAAGTTGACCTTGTCGAAAGCAACGGTACCCAGCGGCGGGTCCGGCAGCGCCACTGGCTGCGCCGGGTCGGTGATGCCCACCGGCGTATCGAGAATTTCCGTCAGGCGCTCGGTCGAACCGGCAACGGTCTGCAACGATCCAAGCACTTCGGACACATTGGTCAGGGCGCCGGACGCCATCAGCGCATAAACGAGGAACTGCGCCAGCTGACCGGCCGTCACTGCCCCGTCAAAGACCGAGCGGGCACCCCACCAGACCAGGCCCACCAGCGCTGCCGTACCGAGGAACATGACGATGGCGACCATGGCCGCGCGCGCACCAAGGCGACGCACCTCGGCGCGATAGCTTTCCCCACTCTGGACATCATAGATGTCAGACTGGCGCTCTTCCTGGGTAAAGGCTTTGACCGTCCTGTTGGCGCCGAGCATCTCGGTCGCCATGGCCGAGAGATTAGCGAGCGCATCCTGGGTATTGCGCGACATATTGCGCAGGCGGCGGGAAGCCATGATGACAGGGATCAGGATGGCGGGCAGCGCAACCATCACGCCCACGGTCAGCACCGGGCTGGTAAACAGCATCATGGTGATGGCGCCGATGATGGTGATCATCGAGCGCAAGGCCAGCGAGAAGCTGGACCCTACAGCACCGCGGATGACCGCAGTATCGCCATTGAGGCGGCTGGTGAGCTCGCCCACCCGATGCGTATCGAAATAGCGCGGCT
>JAAZLP010000151.1 GCA_012799265.1 Phyllobacteriaceae bacterium
CCCGCCGAATTGGCCAGCGAAGCCGGAATCCCCGGGAACTGCGCCATCACCGATCCGAAGAGCGCGAGCTGAGTACGGTTCTTCTCGTGATTAGGCGTATCGGCACAGGCGAGATGGCTCATGATCATCTGTGGCGCATAGCCCAGCCGCTCAAGCCGCTCGCGGATAACGCTCGCCTCGCTCAACCGGAATCCGGTGCGGTTGATGCCGGTGTCAAAATGGAGCCCGGCCGGATAGGCCTCATTGCGCTCAAGGCATTTGTCTAGCCATTCATCCAGTTGGCTCATCGAGGCCAGCACAGGCATCAGATTCTGCCGGATATAAAGGTTCGCTGCTCCAGGATAGAGGCCCCAGAGCACGAAGATATGAGCTTCCGGCACCGCCGCCCGCACGGCCATGCCTTCGTCCGGCGTCGCCACGAAAAAGAATCGCGCGCCCGCTGCATACAAGGCCTTGCTGGCAGCCTCGATGCCGGTGCCATAGGCGTCGGCCTTTACCACGGCAGCCGTGAGCACCCCGGCGCTGACCTTGTCGAGCGCCTTCCAGTTTCGGGCCAGTGCCCCCAGATCGATATTCAGTTGGCCGCCCAGGCCCGATGTCAGCGTCATGCCTATTCCATGCGTTCGGGCAGATAATCTTCCCGAGCCAAGTTACCAAAGCGGGTAAACTGCGCCTCGAAGCTCAGCTGCACCGTGCCGGTCGGGCCGTGACGCTGCTTGGCGATGATCACTTCCGCCTTGCCGTGCACCTTTTCCATTTCGCTCTGCCAGGTCAGGTGCTCCGGCGTGCCCTCTTTGGGCTCTTTGTTCTTGAGATAGTATTCTTCGCGATAAACGAAAAGCACAACGTCGGCGTCCTGCTCGATGGAGCCGGATTCGCGAAGGTCGGCGAGCTGCGGATGCTTATCATCGCGCGCTTCGACCTGACGGGAGAGCTGGGACAGCGCAATCACCGGCACCTCCAGTTCCTTCGCCAGCGCCTTCAGCGTGGTGGTGATTTCCGTCAGTTCCTGCACGCGGTTCTGAGACGAAGCCTTCGATGAGCCAGACAGAAGCTGCAAGTAGTCGACGATGAGGAGGTCGAGGCCCTTCTGGCGCTTGAGGCGTCGTGCACGTGCGGCCAGCTGCGCCACGGAGATGCCGCCGGTATCGTCGATATAGAGCGGCACCTTGCTCATCATGTTCGATACGTCCACCAGCTTGGCGAACTGATCGTCGTGGATGCGGCCACGGCGAATATCGGACGAAGAAATCTCTGCCTGCTCCGCCAGAATACGCGTCGCGAGCTGTTCCGAGCTCATTTCGAGGCTGAAGAATCCGACAATGCCGCCATTGGCGGTTTTGAAATTGCCGTCCGGCGCCACCTCACCGCGCCAGTTCTTGGCGACATTGTAGGCGATATTGGTCACAAGCGAGGTCTTGCCCATGGCGGGACGACCCGCAAGCACGATCAAGTCCGAACGCTGCAGGCCGCCCATCTGCCGGTCGAGGTCATGCAGATCGGTCGCAATACCCGAGAGGCCGCCGTCACGCTGGAAGGCCTCGCCCGCCATCTGGATGGAGTGGCTGAGCGCCGTGCCGAAGGCCTGGAAGCCGCCGTCATAGCGGCCCTTTTCGGCCAGCTGGAACAGCTCGCCTTCCACCTTTTCGATCTGCTTGACCGGCGTCATCTCGACATCGCTGTCATACGCAACGCTCACCATCTCCTCACCCACAAGGATGAGGTTACGGCGGATGGCCAGATCATAGATCGCCTGCCCATAGTCGGCGGCGTTGAGGACCGTCGTCGCTTCTGCCGCCAGTCGCGACAGATATTGCATCATGGTGACGTCGGGCAGCAGTTGGTCGGGCAGATGGGTCTTGAGCGTTGCCGGTTCTGCAGCCTTGCCGGCGCGGATGATCTTGCCGGCGAGTTCGTAGATTTCCCGATGGATGGGCTCGTAAAAGTGCTCCGGCATCAGGAAGTCAGCGACGCGATAGAAGGCGTCGTTATTGATCAAGATAGCGCCCAGCAGTGCCTGCTCGACCTCAACATTGTGCGGGGCGATGCGGAACGATTTTTCTTCGGCTGGGTGAAGTCGGGCTATCTCGGCCATGAGTCTCTCGCGGGAGCGTTAACCTTTCTTAACCATGCAGCTTGGGCATGAGTCTTCGACTACCGCCACTAGGGTTAATTGATTGCCAAGACCATGTGTGAACTCTGGGGACAACGGGGAAGCTCATAATCCTCCCTTGCGGCAGCATTGCGAACGAGTCGCCGCCTCCCGTCCAGCCAAATCCGCCGGCGGATATGCCGCCCCAAAAACAAAAGGGCCAGGAAATCCTGGCCCTTTCGCAAATCCGGAGATCTCGACTTAGTCTTCGAAACGGTCGTCCTGGGCAGCGTCGGCCTGGCCGGCTGCGAAGTCGCCGTCGTCTTCGAGGTCGAAGGTGTGGACGGTGACGTCTTCACCGGCGGCCTGACGTTCAGCTTCATCAGCCGAACGGGCAACGTTGACGGTGATCGAAACGGCAACTTCAGCGTGCAGGTTCAGGTTCACAGTGTGAACGCCAACCGACTTGATTGCGTCGGTCAGGTCAACCTGGTTGCGCTGAACCGTGAAGCCGTCGTTTGCCAGGGCTTCAACGATGTCACGGGCAGCAACCGAACCGTAGAGCTGGCCGGTTTCGCCAGCCTGGCGAACCATGACCACGGTGTGGCCGTTGAGGCCTTCAGCGATGCCGGCAGCGGCCTTGCGGCGCTCTTCGTTGCGCTGTTCGATGTGAGCGCGCTCAGCTTCGAACTTCTTGCGGTTGGCTTCGGTGGCGCGGAGGGCCTTGCCCTGCGGCAGCAGGTAGTTACGGGCGAAACCGTCCTTGACGTTGACTTCGTCGCCGATGGTGCCGCTGCGGCCGATACGCTCTAGCAGAATGACTTTCATGTCTTTATTCCTTTGGGCTGTCCCGTTCTCTGGGAACGGTTAGGAGCCGCGAACCATTCGCGACCCCAACGATCCGCTAAGCGTAGAGCTTATTGGACGGCGTACGGCATCAGGCCGATGAAGCGGGCGCGCTTGATGGCGCGGGCCAGTTCACGCTGCTTCTTTGCAGAAACGGCGGTGATGCGGCTCGGGACGATCTTGCCGCGCTCGGAAACGTAGCGGGACAGCAGACGGACGTCCTTGTAGTCGATCTTCGGCGCGCCTTCACCCGAGAACGGGCAGGTCTTGCGACGACGCTGGAACGGGCGGCGGGCCTGGGAAGTGGTAAGGTCTTTGATAGCCATGGCTTTTCGTTCCTTTTATTAGAAGCGGCGCGGACGGCGTTCGCCGGAGAAGCCGCCACGGTCACCACCGCGCGGAGCGTCGCGGTCATCGCGATCGCGCTTCTGCATCATGGCCGACGGGCCTTCTTCCAGCTCGTCAACGCGAACGGTCATGAAGCGCAGGATGTCTTCATTGATACGCATCTGGCGTTCCATTTCAGCAACGGCCGCCGGCGAGGCGTCGATGTTGAGCAGGGTGTAGTGAGCCTTGCGGTTCTTGTTGATGCGGTAGGAGAGACCCTTGAGGCCCCAGTATTCGTTCTTGGTGACCTTGCCGCCGCCCTGGGACAGCACTTCGGTCAGCGCAGCGGTCAGTTCTTCAACCTGCTGCTGGGAAACGTCCTGGCGAGCCAGGAAGATGTGTTCGTAAAGGGCCATTTAATGCGCCTTCCTTTCGGTTGTCATGAGCAATGCCTGGCGCGGAGCCCCTTCGAAGCCGGAAAGGCGTCAAAGCAGTCTTGCAAAGAGCGGGAACACGGGAGGCCGGACTTGTTAAGGGTCCTGTCTTTCCCAAAGGAAAAACCCTCCGTTCAGCCCCCGGCCAAACGAATTGCTGGCGTCGCTATAGGGGGGATTGGCGGCTGGATCAAGCAAAAAGCGCCGGAAATGCTGAGGGGAGCCGCTCGCACGGCTCCCTCATAATAGGCATCTGAGATGTCTTACTTAGGGAAGCTGATCACGCCGGAGGACTCAAGGCTGATCGCCTCGTCGCCAGTCGGCAGGCCATTGACCGAGAGGATATAAGCGGTGATGGCCGCATATTCCTCGTCCGACAGCGAATTTTCCGAACCCGGCGGCATGGTATGGACCTTAGCCACCAGGTCGCCACCCGTCTGACCTTCCCAGTTTTCGTGGAAGAACTCACCAGCCAGCGGCGGGCCGTAGGTGTTGTTGGTCAGTTGATCGCCATGGCAAACCGAGCAATTGGCGTCAAAGGAAGGTTTGCCCGCAGCCACCTGGTCAGTCGTAAAGCTTGGCAGGTCGCCGGCCGCTTCACCCGCTGCGGCAGTCTCATTGGCTGCAGCATCTTCCGATCCCGCTGCTTCTTCCTGATTCTGTCCGCGCAACGACTGCTCATCGGCCGCTGGCACGCTCGCCGGGTCGCCTTCTCCCTCATAGGTAAAGGCGAGGATTTCCCCCGGATTGGCCAGCGTGGTCGTGGTGCCGCCTTCCGGATTCTCGGCAACCCCGGTCGAGTCGGTTGCTACATAGATAGTCTTGCCGTCCGGGCTGATCGCGACGTCGCGATATCGGTTGGCCGACTGGAAGTAGCGTTCGATTGTGCCGGTAACAGCCTGGCCACTTTCATCGAGCGGCAGCAGATAGATGGAGCCACGCTTCAGCGTCGGTGCGAGCAGCACCTTGCCCCAACCTGGGATGCGGTCGTCGCCACCTTCATAATATTGAATGCTGGTCACGCCCACGGTCGGCCAGCAGATGAAGTCGGTGCCGCGGCAATCCGCAACCACGAAGTTCCAGCCGGTCGGCACGGTGAAAAGCGTTGCGATCGGGTCCTGCATCTCTTCGGTGAAAGCCGTTTCCGGCTCATGCGGCACGTTCTCGGAAATCGCATATTCGCTGAACGTGGTTTCTTCACAGGGCGGGTTGGTAGCAAGCTCCCAATTGGCGTGTTCGTACGCCATGTCATCCATGAAGCCCGCGACATTCGGCCAGCCATAATTGCCGCCCTTGACGAGGATGTTCACCTCATCGTCGGTCTTTGGGCCATGCTCGGTGGCATAAAGTGTGCCGTCAGGGCCGAAATCAATGCCCTGCATGTTGCGGTGGCCATAGGTATAGACGTGGCTCTTGACCCCGCCGAGTTCCGGATTGTCGTCCGGAATGCTGCCATCAAGGTTGAGGCGCAGCGACTTGCCGACATAGGCGACATAGTCCTTCGCTTCGACTTCCTCGGCTGTTGGAAGGCGCTGGGATTCAATCGCCAGACACACATTCGCGCCCTGGTTATTCCCCATGTCGCCAAGCGTATAATAGAGCGTATTGTCAGGGCCGAGCTTCAGGCGCCCGGAATTGTGGTCATTGCCGGCGGGGAGACCCGTGATCAGGTCCTCCGACTCGCCCAGCGTGCCGTCGGCTTCGTCATAAGTCAGCCGCACGATTTTGGTGTAGAGCTTGTAATAGGGGCTGCCTTCATCCTTCACCTGAGGATCGGCGCCTTTTTCCTCATCCACATATGTGTAGGCGGCGTAGACATAGTCATTGCCGGCACCCGTGCCGAGTTCGGGATGCAGCGCCAGACCCATCAGGCCGTCCTGCCCACCGGGGGCGGAGATCTCATCGATGGTAATGGCGACATGCTGTTCGCCGGTAGCCGGATCGATCCGGCTGATTTTCTTGCCGGTGCGCTCAGTGGTCCAGATCATGCCATCGGGACCGATTTCGATCTCCCACGGGTTTTGCAGACCGCTGATCACCACTGATTGGGAAAACTGTTTTGCGCCGGTCACATAGGAGTCCGGGCTATTCTGCGCCATCGCTGGGGCTACCAGAGCCGTGGTGGCGAAGAGGGTGCAGGCAAGTAGATGGACGTGCATGGTCGCTCCTCAGTTGATTCCCTCCCAACGCATGCGACCACGTTTGGTTCAGCCAAGCTCGCCCAGTGTCTTAATGTTCTGTGTGCAGGCCCGGCACAAAGCGGCGCTTCCGGTCCTTTGCCTTGACTCTGCCATAGCGAGCCTGCAATGCCGCTTTAAGACCGTAATAATCCTCCAGCCTTTGCTGGACGCCAGTCAAAGAGGGCACCGATGAGCACCGCCTTTACATTTCCGGGTCAGGGAAGCCAGGCCGTTGGCATGGGCAAGGAACTTGCTGATGCCTTCCCGGAAGCCCGCGCCGTCTTCCAGGAAGTGGACGATGCGCTGGGCCAGTCGCTGTCCTCTATCATGTATGAGGGCCCAGAAGACGTTCTGCGTCTGACTGAAAATGCTCAGCCCGCGCTCATGGCCGTCAGCATGGCGGTCATCCGCGTGCTCGAAGCCAAGGGCGTTACCGTCGCCAGCGCGGCAAAGTATGTCGCCGGCCACTCGCTGGGTGAATATTCTGCCCTCTGCGCTGCGGGCACTTTCTCCATCTCGGACGCTGCGCGCCTCCTGCGCACCCGCGGCCTTGCCATGCAGAAAGCCGTTCCCGTGGGGCACGGCGCCATGGCTGCGCTGCTGGGCCTTGATCTGGAAACCGCCAAGGCTGTTGCCGCTGAAGCCGGGCAGGGCGATGTCTGCGATGTTGCCAATGACAACGCCCCGGGCCAGGTCGTGATCTCGGGCGCCACCGCCGCCATCGAGCGCGCCGTCGAAATTGCCAAGGGCAAGGGCGCCAAGCGCGCCATGCTGCTGCCGGTCAGCGCGCCGTTCCACTGTTCGCTCATGCAGCCCGCTGCCGAAGCCATGCAGGCCGCGCTCGCCGAAGTGCAGATGAATGCGCCGGTGGTGCCGGTCGTCTCCAACGTTCTCGCGGCCCCGATCTCGGACCCGGCTGAAATCCGCCAGCGTCTCGTCGAACAGGTCACCGGCGTTGTCCGCTGGACCGAAAGCGTCACCTGGATGGCCAGCGAAGGCGGCATCACCAATCTCGTCGAGCTGGGCTCGGGTAAGGTGCTCACCGGTCTGGCCAAGCGCATTTCCGGCGATGTCACGGCACAGGCGATCGGTTCGCCGGCCGATATCGACGCCTTCGTCGCTCAGTTCAACGCCTGAAGCTTCCCTTCAGGCACCTGAATCAGTTTCTCTCGCAAGAGGCCATAAATGTTTGATCTCACAGGTAAACGCGCCCTCGTTACGGGCGCCAGCGGCGGTATCGGCCGTGAAATCGCCAAGGCGCTTGCTCAGGCAGGTGCGACGGTTGCGCTGTCGGGCACCCGCGTCGGGGCTCTGGAAGACACCGCAAAGGAGATCGGCAAGGACTGCCCGATTCTCCCGGCAAACCTCTCCAAGCTCGATGAAGTTGATAAGCTCGTCCCCGCTGCTGAAGAAGCCATGGGCGGCGTGGATATCCTCATCAACAATGCCGGCATGACCCGTGACAATCTCTTCATGCGCATGAAGGATGAAGAGTGGGACGACGTCATTGCGGTCAACCTCACCGCCGCTTTCCACCTCAATCGCGCGGTTTTGCGCGGCATGATGAAGCAGCGTTGGGGCCGTATTGTCGGCATTTCCTCGATCGTCGGTGTCACCGGCAATCCGGGGCAGGGCAACTACGCCGCGTCCAAGGCCGGCCTCATCGGCATGAACAAGGCACTGGCCTACGAAGTCGCCAGCCGTAACATTACCGTCAATGCCATCGCGCCGGGCTTTATTGCCTCCGCCATGACCGACGAACTCAATGAAAAACAACGGGATGCCATCCTCGGCAAGGTGCCGATGGGTCGTCTGGGGACCCCGCAAGAAATTGCAGCCTGCACCGTGTTCCTTGCCAGCGACGCAGCAGCCTACATCACGGGCCACACGCTGAACGTCAACGGGGGCATGGCGATGATCTGAGGGCGCGGCCCTCAGTTGAGTCTTCACGAAATCTGGCGCGTGGACAGGCTTCCACAGGGGCAATAGCTTGGGAAGCCTGTCTCCAGCGCTGGTCATGGCCGGGGAAACATGATACCCCGCGCCGCGTTTAACCCACGCCGGTCCGCCTTGCGGGGGCTCTGAGAGGCCCTTACAGTGCAGCCAGCAAGCCAAACGACGCTTGAAGAATTGGTCTTGCGCCAATAAGAAGCGAAACGAACCACGATTTCATAAAGGGAAGTCAAATATGAGCGATGTCGCTGATCGGGTCCGCAAGATCGTTGTGGAACACCTCAATGTGGATGCCGAGAAGGTCACCGAAAAGGCCAGCTTCATCGACGATCTGGGTGCAGACTCGCTGGATCAGGTCGAACTGGTGATGGCTTTCGAGGAAGAGTTCTCGGTCGAAATCCCGGACGACGCTGCCGAATCCATCCAGACCTTTGGTGATGCGGTCGCTTTCCTGACCAAGGCAACCAGCTAATTTTGGAGCTGGGCCGCTGACCATGGAATTGCGCCGAGTTGTCGTAACCGGACTGGGACTAGTCACGCCGCTTGGTTGCGGTGTTGAGTCGACCTGGTCCAACCTCCTTGCCGGTAAGAGTGGCGCCAAGCGTATCGACGACTTTGAAGTCGACGACATCGCCTGCCAGATCGCTCACCGCATTCCTCGCGGGGATTATGCCGATGGCATGTACAATCCCGACGAGTGGATGGAGGTCAAGGAACAGCGCAAGGTCGATGAATTCATCGTCTATGCCATGGCCGCGGCCACTCAGGCCATCCAGGATGCCGGCGTCGAGCCCAAGACCCAGGAAGAGCAGGAACGCACTGGCGTCCTGATCGGATCGGGCATTGGCGGCATCGGCGGCATCTACGATGCGTCTGTCACGCTGCACGAAAAGGGGCCGCGCCGTATCAGCCCCTTCTTCATCCCCGGTCGTCTGATCAACCTGGCCTCCGGCCATGTGTCGATCCGCTTCGGTCTCAAGGGCCCGAACCATTCTGTGGTCACCGCCTGCTCGACCGGCGCACATGCCATCGGCGACGCTGCCCGTCTCATCTCGCTCGGCGATGCCGACGTGATGGTGGCTGGCGGTACCGAAAGCTGCGTCAATCGCCTGTCGCTGGCTGGCTTCGCTGCCGCCCGCGCCCTGTCGACCGGTTTCAACGACAACCCGACTGCTGCTTCCCGTCCCTATGACAAGGACCGTGATGGTTTCGTCATGGGCGAGGGCGCCGGCATCGTGGTTCTCGAAGAATATGAGCGTGCCAAGGCACGCGGCGCCAAGATCTATGGCGAAGTGATCGGCTATGGCCTGTCTGGCGACGCCTATCACATCACCGCTCCGGCGCCCGATGGCGATGGTGGCTTCCGCGCCATGAGCGCTGCGGTCAAGCGCGCCGGCATTTCGCCGTCCGAGATCGACTACATCAACGCGCACGGCACCTCGACACCGCTTGGCGACGAAATCGAACTGGGCGCGGTCACCCGCGTGCTGGGCGATGCTGCGCCGAAGACGGTGATGAGTTCGACCAAGTCCGCCATTGGCCACCTTCTCGGAGCCGCTGGTTCGGTCGAGGCGATCTTCTGCCTCCTCGCCATGCGCGACGGCATCGCTCCGCCTACGCTCAACCTCGACAATCCGTCCGTTGAGACCGAGATCAATCTTGTGCCGCACAAGCCGCTCAAGAAAGAGATCAACGTCGCGCTGTCCAATAGCTTCGGTTTTGGCGGCACCAACGCTTCCCTGGTTATGCGCAAGGTCAGCTAGTCTGGCCTGGTTGACGAGATTTCCACGTTTACGAGGGGCACATCGCAATGAGCATGCGGTGTGCCCCTTGTCTTTTTGTGCCGCTTCGCCACAGTTTGGCGCGACTAAAATGAAAATTGGCCGCACTCCTCAATGTGCGCTGCTTCGCGAGTGACCTGACCATGATTGACCGCAAGAACCGGCGTCGTCGCCGCTCCGGGAATGGACTGATCGACGTTCTCAACGGCCTTCTAACCCTTCTGGTCATCGGCCTCGTGGTTGTCGGCGGCGGCTTTTTCTATATCGCGTCGCAGTATTATGGTGATGGTCCCACCACGGAAGACCGCATCTTCCGTGTGGAAGCAGGCAATACCCTCAGCACCACCGCCAATCGCCTTGAAGAGCAGGGTTTCATTTCCAATTCGGTGATCTTCAGCCAGTTTGGCAGCCGGGTTGAAGAGAGTGCTGTCGTCAAGGCTGGCGACTTCAATATCCCGGCTGGTGCCAGCATGTCGGCAATCCTCAAGGAACTGACCACAGGCAATCCGCTGCGCTATGCTGTTGTGATTCCCGAGGGATGGACCGTGTGGCAGGCGGTTAACCGCATCAACGACGAGGACCAGCTGACAGGCGCCATCAGTCAGCTGCCCCCCGAGGGGTCAATCCTGCCGGGTAGCTACGACTTCGTGCCAGGCGACACCCGTCAGTCAGTGCTCGACAAGATGCAGTTGGCGATGACGCAGGCTCTCGCCGAAGTCTGGGAGACCCGTCAGCCAGATTTGCCGCTGAACTCGCCCGCCGAGATGCTGATCCTCGCCTCGATCGTGGAAAAGGAGACTGGTGTCGCCAGCGAACGCCCGCAGGTGGCTGCTGTCTTCGTGAACCGTCTCAAGCAGCGCATGCGCCTGCAGTCGGACCCGACCATTATCTACGGCATTACTCTTGGCCAATCGACGCTGGATCGCGGCATCCGCCGCTCCGAGATCGAAGCCAAGACCGCCTACAACACCTATCAGATCGACGGTTTGCCCCCGACGCCAATCGCCAATCCAGGCATCGAAGCCCTGCGGGCCGTCGCCAACCCGGACGATCACAATTACCTCTACTTCGTCGCCAAGGGCGCGACCCCGCGCGAAGGTCACGTCTTTGCCGAGACCTATCCCGAGCATCAGGAAAACGTCCGCCGCTATCGCGAGATCGAGGCTGCCGCTGCTGCCGAGGCCGAGGCTGAAGCGGCCCGCAAGGCTCTGGAGGACGAACAGGCTGGCGAAGCGACCAGCCCGTGACCGACACGCTTTCCAGCATGACAGGCTATGCCCGCGCCGAGCGCCAGCTCGGTGCCCGGCGCATTCGCCTTGAGCTGAAATCGGTCAATGGTCGCGGTCTCGACATGCGCCTGCGTCTGCCGCCGGGTATGGACGCTCTGGACATCCCGCTGCGCCAGCTGCTGTCCAAACATCTTGCGCGCGGCTCCATCAACCTTGTGGTCACGGCCGACACCAGCGCTTCCGGCAGTGCCGTGCGCGTCAATCAGGACGCGCTGGAAGCCGTTCTGGCGGTCATGGCCGATCTGCGCCAGCGCATCGACGCGACCCCACCCAGCCTTGATGGCATTCTCGCCTTGCCCGGCGTCATGGATGTCGATGCCGGGGCAGGGGATATTGACGAAGACGAACTCTCTGCCGCCGTGCTGGCCGCAGCCAGTGAAGCCGTAAGCAGCCTCCGCAGCGCCCGCAGTCAGGAAGGCGCTCAGATTGCCGCCGTGCTGCTCTCGCAGCTTGATCAGGTCGTTTCGCTGGTTGATGCCGCCACAGCCCTGCCATCGCGCTCCCGCGATGCCTTTGAGGCTCGCCTTGCCGAACAGCTCGCGGCGCTCAAGGCCGACGCCACGCTCTCGCCCGAGCGTCTGTCGCAGGAAGCGCTGCTCCTGGCGACCAAGGCCGACATTCAGGAAGAGCTCGACCGCCTGCGCGCCCACATCGTTGCCGCCAGAAAGCTCATCAATGATGGGGGGCCGGTAGGCCGCCGCCTCGATTTCCTGGCGCAGGAGTTCAACCGCGAGGCCAACACGCTCTGCTCGAAATCGAACACGGTGGAGCTTACCGCCATCGGTCTTGACCTCAAGGCGGTGATCGATCAACTACGCGAGCAGATTCAGAACATCGAATAGGGTCAGAAGATGGATTTTCAGCGCCGTGGCGTCATGCTCGTGATTGCCTCGCCTTCAGGTGCCGGCAAGTCGTCCATTTCCCGCTCGCTGTTCCAGCAGGACCCCAATATCCGCCTCTCCGTGTCGGTCACGACGCGCGCCCGCCGCAGCGATGAAGTCGAAGGCACGCACTATTATTTCGTCGACGTGCCGACCTTCAAGCGCATGCAGGCCGAAGACGGTCTGCTCGAATCCGCCGAAGTGCATGGCAATTTCTACGGCACGCCGCGCGCGCAGGTCGAAGAACAGCTTGCCGCCGGCAACGACATCCTCTTCGACGTCGATTATCAGGGCACCCTGCAGCTCTACGAAAAGTGCCGCAAGGACATGGTGACGGTCTTCATCCTGCCCCCCACCATCGAAGAGCTGCGTGCCCGTCTCGAACGTCGCGCTCAGGATAGCGTCGGCACCATCGAAAAGCGCCTGCGCAACGCTCGGATCGAACTCGATCACGCTGCCGAGTACGACTACGTCATCATCAATAGCGATCTTGAGCTATCTGTGCAGCGCGTCCGTTCGATCCTCGCGTCCGCGCGCCTCAAGCGCGAACGTCAGACCAATCTCACCAGCTTCGTCGAAGATCTGCAGAGCCAGATCGACGCGCTCGGCCCGGGGGCCTGAGCGCTTAGCGCAGCCCCAGCAGCGCGCGCGCCATGGCCAGGAATGCCTCGATCGGCAGTTCTTCGGCGCGCTCGTCACCCTTGAGGTCCGCAGCGGCCAGCAGCCCTTCCACCGGCACACCCAGCGATTTCAGCGACTGTCGCACCATCTTCCGGCGCTGACCAAAGGCAGCCTTCGTCACTTGCTCAACGAGCTTGACCGGCAGGCCTTCTTCAACCGGTTTGGGCACCAGATGCACCACGGCCGATGTCACGGCCGGCGGCGGCACAAAGGCCTGACGCCCCACACTGAACGCAATCCGCGCCTCGGTCCGCCATCCGGCCAGCACAGCCAGACGCCCATAGTGATTGTCGCCCGGCTTGGCGCAGATACGCTCGGCCACTTCCCGCTGGAACATCAGCGTCAGGCTCTCGAAGAATGGCGGCCAGGGCTCCATGGTCAGCCAGCCGGTTAGCAGCAGCGTACCGATATTATAGGGCAGGTTGGCGACCAGACGCGTCGGCCCGTCAGCCAGCATCCGATAGTCGATTTCCATGGCGTCGCCATGGATCACCGTCAGCCGCCCCGGATAAGCCTCGGAAATCTCCGCCAGCGCCGGCAGTGCCCGCGCGTCGCGCTCAATTGCGATAACTTCGCGCGCACCCTCGGCCAGCAGCGCGCGTGTCAGTCCGCCCGGTCCCGGTCCGACTTCGATGACCCGAACGCCGTCCAGCGATCCGGCCACGCGCGCAATGCGCGAGGTCAGGTTGAGGTCGAGCAGGAAGTTCTGCCCGAGTTCCTTCTTGGCCCGCAGGCCATGGGCCGCGATCACGTCACGCAGGGGAGGGAGGTTGTCGATCTGGCTCATGCTTTGGGCGTCGTCATTGTGTGAGCCATCGCAATAGCTGCTGCAAAGCTCTCTGGCGAGCCCTTGCCCGTGCCAGCGATGTTGAAAGCGGTGCCATGGTCCGGGGAGGTCCGCACAATCGGCAGGCCCAGCGTCACGTTGACCCCGGCGTCGAACGCCACTGTCTTTATCGGGATCAGCGCCTGATCGTGATACATTGCCAGCACGGCATCATATTGCCGCCAATGCGGCGGATAGAACAGCGTATCCGCCGGCATTGGCCCCACGGCATCAATCCCCGCCGCCACGGCTGCTTCCATTGCCGGTACAATGATCTCGATATCCTCGCGCCCGATGGAGCCACCTTCGCCCGCATGCGGGTTGAGCCCGGCTACGGCGATGCGCGGCGCCGCGACGCCGTAGCGGCTGCGCAGGTCTCGATCCATCACGCCCAGTGTTTCGACAATCAGTTCTTTGGTGATCAGCTCGGGCACATCCGCAATCGGCACATGGATGGTCAGTGGCACTGTCCGCAAATCCTCGTGCGCCAGCATCATCACCGGCAGCGGGACCTTGCCGTCGACCGCACAGAGGTCAGCCAGAAACTCGGTATGGCCGGGATGATCGAATCCGACCCGGTAAAGCGCGCCCTTATGTATCGGGGCCGTAACCAGCGCACGGCACTGTCCATGCTTGACGGTAGCTACTGCGCGCGTGATGGCCTCGATGACCACCCGCGCTCCGCCCTCCGACGGCTGGCCCGGCGTGTCGGGAACATCGCCTTCGATGTGGACAACAGGAAGAGCCGTACTGAACCGAGCGGCTGCGTTTGCGGGGTCAACTTCAGCAATGTCCAGCTCAAGCCCAAGCCTTTTGGCACGCTTGGCCAGAAATCCCGCATGGCCATAGACGACAAAGGCCGGCAGGTTCAGAGCCGAGCGTTGCGTATAGAGCGACAGTAAAAGGTCTGGGCCGATGCCTGCCGGCTCGCCCATGGAAATGGCCAATGGCGCAATCATCCCGGCCCCCGAGACAGATGAAACGAAAAGGGCGGCTTTCGCCGCCCCAACAGATTAGTTGCGGATGATCTTGGCTTGGTCCCGCAGGCGCTTGAGGTAGGCCTCGACTTCGCGCTTATAGGCGTCGCTGCCGGCTTCCTCGCGCAGGCCGCCCTTGACGAAGGTCAGGTCATTCGCCTGGACTTTTTCGCAGATCGCCAGCATCGACACGCCGGACTCGACAACGCGTGGCTTGCTGATCCCGCCGACATTGAGCCCGGCAAGCTCCTTGGCGAGAGCGTCGGGCAGCTGTGTCGCGTGACGCCGGCCAATATCGACAACGGCAACATCGTTGAAGGCCAGCGAGAGTTCTACGGCGCTGTCGCAGCCTGCAAAATTGGAACGGTAGTTGTTTGCCTGGCCTGAACGTCCGCCACCGCCGACGAAAACCACTTCCTTGAGGATGTAGTCAAAGGTCTGGTAGTCAGCAATCTGCTGCGCTGCGCGCTGGTCGAGCTCAAGGTCAGAAATCTGGACGCTCGGCATGATTGCCTGTTCGGCGACCGCGTTCCAGGCGATCGCAGCCTTGAGACGATTTTGCAGCGTGTCGCTGCTCACGCCGCCTTCGCGCAACATGGCCTGAAGCCTGTCGCGGCTGACGCCAAGATTACGGGCAATCTGGAGCAGAGCGGAGTCGACCTGGGCATTGGAGACACTGATCCCCAGGCGGGCAGCTTCCTGAAGCTGGATCGCCTCTGTAATGAGCTGCTCCATGGCGCCGTTGCGACCGGTATTGTTGCCTTCCATACGGAACAGGCGGAGTCGCTGATCGACCTGCACGTCAGTGATCGGTTCACCGTTCACTGTAGCGACCGTCGCTGCCGAAGCCGGGGTGACGCTTGCAAGGGCCAAGATAGCGATGAACAGGGCGCCGGTGATGCGCCGAAGAACTGCAAAATTCATATTGGGTCCGCTCATTCTGTTGACGCTTTCAATGCGGCGTCCGCTGCTTGCTGTCAATTGGGCGAGGAATACGGCCAAAATCCGATTGTGACGCTTTTCTATCATATTCTGCCGTCTTCCTTATACAGCAAGACCGTGACGCCGATCACAATGGCTACTAGGGCCGGCCCGACCGCAGCAAATACGGGGTCAAGAACGCTCGTTGTGCCTCCCCTTTCTGCCATCTCGGTGATTACGAAGACGACGAAGCCCAGCACCATGCCGTAGAGCACGGCAGGCCCCATTTGCGTGTGGCGCTTGTACCCTGCCGTGAAGGCAAAGGCGATCAGCAGCGAGCCTGTCAGCACGAGTGGCAGCGCCAGTAGTTTGATCAGGCGCATGGTCGTCGCCGCCCGAACTTCCGCATCAGCCACACCGCGCTGGAGAAGGGCGGCTAGCTCAAAGAAGGTCATGTCCTCCGTGGACGCGGTCTTCAGGCGGATTTCCGCAGCAGTCGAACTGGTCGGTATTTTGACATCATAGACTTGGTATGCCGCCTCGTCAGCTGTTCGCGCGAGGGCCGACGGCAGATGCCAATAGCCATCTTCAAGGTGCGCCTCCCCTGCCTCAAGGCGCGGGACGTCATTTTCGCTAAGGTAGAATATTGTCACCCCGCTCATGGTCGCGCCGCCCGGAGACATGCCTTTCGCCATGAGCACATAGTGCGTGTCACCGCTTTTCTGCTCAAGCCATGTCTCACCCGGCGGGGTCAACTGGGCGGCCTGTCCCGGGGGCGTGGGTGCCAGTTCGCGGTTGATCTGCGTGCTGATCGTCTCCGCGCCCAGCGCAATGAAGAAGGAGATGACGATCAGGAACAGCACCGGAGCACGCAGGACGCGCCAGATGGAAATGCCACTCGCCTTGATCACGGTCAGTTCGTGCCGGGACTTGAGATCGATCAATCCCAAAATCGCCCCCATCAACACAGTCACAGGCAGGGTCTTGATGGTCCAACGGACGGCACTCATGGCAACCATGAGCACGGCCATCCCGACGCCCTTTGCGTCTGCAACACTGTTGAAACGCCAGGTGTCCAGCGACTCGATCAGCGCAATCAGCCCGTAGAAGATGAAAACCGTCGCCGCGATACGAGTCGCGAGCCGCATTAATACGAGGCGATCGATCCGCGACATCATAGTGGATTGCTCTGCGGTATCGGTCGGCGAGGCCACATCTTGGCCGCCAGGATGACGATGGCCAGCACCATCAGAATTATCGCCCCGGTTCCGCTACCCAGCGGGCTATAGGCGCTCAGGCCGCGTTCAGCAAAGGCCAGGAGCATGACGATTGCCTCCATGGGTAACTTGATGCGCGTCCGCTTGCCACTGGGGAAGCCCGAGATGGCCAGCACAAGCATGCACAGCCCAATGACCCGCAAGGCCTCAGCAGTGCGATCCAGCACGCGGGTCAGCTTGGCTGGCTCCCACTCGCCCTTTTCCATGGCTTCAGTCACCAGCTCATACGTGGACTTGTCCGCTAACGCGTCCAGCCACCCGGTCGCCGGCTGGCTGAAGCTCTCTACGCTCACATCATAACGGGTGAATTTGATCTCAGAATAGCGACCGTCCTCAGACAGGTACTGCATCACCCCGTCGCGCATTTCGAGGATGTAATTGTCCTCATGCGCCAGCACGCGGGCCGTCTCGGCGATATAGGTGCGGCGGGTTTCCGGATCGCGTCGGTCGTCGGCAAAGAACTCGGTGATCAACCCGCTTTCGCCGCGCCCGCCGATCATCATCACCACGCCCGGCGTGGCCTGCGTGAAGCGGTTTGGCTTCAGCGTGGAGCTCACAAGGTCCGCCGCAATGGACGCCGAGAGCAAGTTGAGCTGCCGGTTAGCCCAAGGGTCCACCACATGCGCCAGCAGCAGCGCGCCAATCGCCGCCGCCGTCGTCGTCACCATGGTTGCGCGGAACAGTCCCGGCACACCGTGACTGGTGTGGATGATGTGCAACTCGTGGCTGTTTTGCAGAGCACCAAGCGCGCGGACGAGCCCGATGCCGATACAGATATAGAAAAACGACAGCGCCAGGTTCGGCATCGTATAAAATGCCTGTAGCGCCAGTGTTCCAAATCCCTGGCCCTTGACCGAAACCACCTCGAACGAGCGCAGGCAGTTCACCAGCCAGATCAACAGGCAGGCCACCCCGAACAAGATCAGGGCGTCGGTGGCAAACAGGCGCGACAGATAGGCGGTCAGCTTTCTCATTGAGGCGTCAGTTTACGTCCGCACAGGTCAAATTTGGGGCGAGTCGGCGCGCACCTTGCTGTAGTTCGCGCTGCGGCACAATCTCTGGGGGGTGTTCAAGCGGCGAATTGCCCATCTGGCACAACATCAAGCCGCCAGATATGATTGCGCCATGGCCGAAATTCTCTTCTACCATCTGGAAACACGACCGCTCGAGGCGGTCATTCCACAATTGCTGGAAAAGACCATCGAGCGCGGCTGGCGGGCGGTGGTGGAATGCGGCTCCCGCGAGCGGGCTGAGGCGCTCGACGCGCAACTCTGGACCTTCCGCGACGACAGTTTCGTGCCCCATGGCCTCGCCGGGGATGGCAATGATGCGCTCCAGCCTATCATTCTCACCACCGAGACGGATAATCCCAATGGCGCCAACGTCCGCTTCTTTGTCGATCGGGCCGTGCCGCAATCGCCCGAAGACTATCAGCGCATCGTCTTTCTGTTTTCCGGGCTTGATCCCGACGCGGTTGCAGAAGCGCGACTGGCCTGGCGGGCACTCAAGCCGGGAAACGAGGTCAGCTATTGGCAGCAGGAACCTGATGGTCGCTGGGTGAACAAGGCATGACGCCCGATCTCTCCTCACCCAGCCATCATCGCTGGTATGAGGATATCTTTGCCATCTTCATCGGAACCATGCTGGTTTCGCTCGGCATTGCCTTCTATTCGGAAGCCCAGCTCACAACCGGCAGCAGCGCCGGTCTGGCCCTGCTCCTCCAGTACGCCACCGGCATTCCTTTTGGCGTCCTGTTCTTTGGCATCAATCTGCCGTTCTATCTGCTTGCCTTTCTGCGGATGGGCTGGCCCTTTGCGATCAAGACCATTGGTAGCGTTGCGCTGGTTTCGCTGTTTGCAGGGGAAATTCCCGGCTGGATCGGCATCGAGACGATTAATCCGCTCTTTGCCTCGCTGGTAGGCGGAGGATTATTAGGTTTGGGCGTGCTGTCCTTGTTCCGCCACAAGGCAAGTGTCGGCGGCATCAATATTCTAGCGCTCTACCTGCAGGAGAATTTCGGCATCCGCGCCGGCTACTTCCAGCTCGGCATCGATGCGATCATACTTGTCGTCGCGTTCTTCATCCTGCCCTTCGACCGGGTGCTTTATTCCATCGCTGGCGCGCTGGTAATGAACATGATCATCGCCCTCAATCACCGTCCCGGCCGTTACGTAGGCTTCAGTTAGTTGGCCGTGTCGCCCCAGCTCATGATGTCATAGAGGTACATGGCGTACATGTACTCGCCGAGCTCGTAGCAATAGATCACTTCGCCGTCGCTCGGGCTGTAGAAGGCGTTCGGCTCGCCGCATTGCGTCGCGCGGAACGTCACTGGACGGGGCAGGGCGAAGCTCTGACTCACCACTTCAGCGGCATAGTCGATGATCCCATACGCCTTCAGCGCCTCGGCGACATTGTCATACTCGCCGGCATCCTCGTAGATGACCTTGATTTTGGACGGTTTGGCGCCGTCCTCCAGCAGATGCGGCTCCAGCAGCGACATCCA
>JAAZLP010000152.1 GCA_012799265.1 Phyllobacteriaceae bacterium
AGCAGGCGGCAACCATCGAGGAGACCTCGGCGGCCATGGAGCAACTGGCGGTCACCGTACTCGCCAATGCCGAGCGCGCGAAAGAGGCCTCGACGGTTGCAACGGGCGTGACCCATACCGCCGAAGAGGGCGGGCAGGTCATGGGGCAGGCGACCGAAGCCATGGAGCGCATCACCGCCTCCTCGGCCAAGATTTCCAACATCATCGGCCTCATCGACGACATTGCCTTCCAGACAAACCTTCTTGCGCTCAACGCCTCGGTCGAGGCGGCGCGGGCCGGCGAGGCAGGCAAGGGCTTTGCCGTGGTGGCGGTCGAAGTCCGGCGTCTCGCTCAGAGCGCGGCGCAGGCTTCCAGCGACGTCAAGGCGCTGATCGAGCAGAGCGCGTCGGAAGTGAAGGGTGGCTCAAGGCTGGTCGCGGACGCCGCCGCGCGCCTCGAGCAAATCCTCGTCGCAGCCCGCTCGTCCAGCGAGCTGATGAACGGCATCGCACAGGAAAGCCAGGAGCAGGCCTCGTCCATCGAAGAGGTCAATACCGCCGTGCGCACCATGGACGAGATGACCCAGCACAATGCTGCGCTGGTCGAGGAGATGAATGCCTCGATCGAACAGACCGAAGCGCAGGCGATCGAACTTGACCGTATCGTCGATATCTTCGAGCTGGAGAACAGCGAGACCGAACGGGCCCAGCCCACACAGCTTAATCCAATGCAGTCGGTCAAGGCGCTAGCGACTGGCGCCAAGGGCCTGCAGGCCAAGCTGACGACAGCGGCCAAATCCTATCTCAGCCGCGGCAATGCCGCCGTGGACGCTGACTGGGATCAGTTCTGATCGGGCGACATACATGGATCAATACAGGGCTCTATAACGCCCTGTATTGATCTAATCGCCTGAAATACTGACGTAAAAACCCGTACAATTTTTAGTAACCGTAAGCCGTTAGAATTCGCTCCTCGGATCAATTTGATCCGTATGGGGGAGATTTCTACAATGGGTGCTTTGGCGCGCCTTCTTGGCAATATCCGCATGACCACGACCATCCTGGCCCTGGTCCTGGTTTCCATTCTTGGATCGATCGCCGCCGTGTCGGTGTCGATTTATATGAGCCTCTACGCCACAGCGATGGCGGATAGCCGGGTGCAGCAGGAAACCAATCTGGGTGTGGCGGCCACCATTCTCGAGCGCCGCATTTCCGGTTCGGTCCTGACCTGGAACGAGGATGGCACGATTGCCGGTTTCCAGAGTTGGGCCATCCCACCCTTCTACGACACCGACATCATCGACTCGGTCACGCGCGTTACCAAGCAGGACGCCGCCATCTATGTGCTGGCGTCAGATACGGGTGCCCTCGTCGCCAAGACAACCAGCCATACCCTTCCTGACGGCACGCGGGCGGTTGATGAGACATTGCCGGCAGATGAGCCTGCCGTCATCCAGATCCTCAATGGCGAGCGCTATGTCGGGCCGCTGACCATTGATGGCGTGACCTATTACTCGGCCCTTGAGCCGATCCGCAAAACCAGCGGTGAAACCATGGGCGCCATCTTTACCGGCACGCCGATGGCCAATGTCGAGGCTGCCGCCAATAGCGTGCTCGGCCTGATTGCGATGGTCGGTATTGCCGTGACCGCCGTACTTGGCCTTATCGGTTTGATCTCGTCGCGCCTCATCACGAGGCCAATTCCCCAATTGGCCGGCGTCATGGACCAGATTGCCGAAGGTCAATATGAGGCCGAAGTGCCCTATACCCATTTCGGCAACGAGGTCGGCAATATGGCCCGGGCGGTGGAAGTGTTCCGCCAGAACGGGCTGCGCGTCAGCCAGATGACCGAAGCGGAAGCTGCGCGGATCATCGCTGATGCGGAAAACCGCCGCCAGATGATGAGTGAATTGCAGGGCGCCTTTGGCGAGGTGGTCGATGCGGCTGTGGCCGGCGACTTTACCCGTCAGGTCACCACCAACTTCCCGGATGCCGAACTCAATGCCCTTGCCGGCAGCGTTAATAATCTCGTCTCAACCTTCAATCGCGGGGTCACCGAGATTGGTGATGTGCTGGGCGCCATGGCCAATACCGATCTCACCCGCCGCATGACCGGCGACTATGAGGGCGCCTTTGCCCGCCTGAAACACGATACCAATGCCGTGGCCGACAAGCTCAGCGACGTGGTCCAGCAATTGCGCCACACCTCGGGTGCCCTCAAGAGCGCGACCGGTGAGCTTTTGTCCGGCGCCAATGATCTTTCCGAGCGCACGACCAAGCAGGCTGCGACCATCGAGGAAACCTCGGCGGCGATGGAGCAACTGGCTTCAACCGTGATGCAGAATGCCGAACGTGCGCGCGATGCCAGCGCCAACGCAGCGAAGGTGACACAGACTGCCGAGGAAGGTGGCCGGGTGATGGACGCAGCCAATGAGGCAATGGATCGGATCACCGCGTCCTCGTCCAAGATTTCCAACATTATCGGTCTCATCGACGACATCGCCTTCCAGACCAATCTCTTGGCGCTCAATGCCTCGGTGGAAGCGGCGCGGGCGGGCGAAGCCGGAAAGGGCTTTGCCGTGGTCGCCGTGGAAGTGCGGCGTCTGGCGCAGTCGGCGGCGCAGGCTTCCTCGGAAGTGAAGGTGCTGATCGAGCAGTCCGCGGGCGAAGTGACCACAGGCTCCAAGCTGGTCGGCGACGCAGCAAGCAAGCTTGCCAGCATGCTTTCTGCCATCCGCGAGAACACCACGGCGCTCGAAGCCATTGCTCAGGACAGTTCCGAGCAGGCGACCTCGATCGAGGAAGTGACGGCAGCGGTGCGTGTCATGGATGAGATGACCCAGCACAATGCCGCCCTGGTTGAAGAGACCAATGCGGCCATCGAGCAGACCGAGGCTCAGGCCAATGAGCTCGACCGGATCGTCGATGTCTTCCAACTCGAGGCGCCGGCCTCCAGCGTCCTCGAAACCATGGCCCGCGAGAACGAGGTGCGTTCCCTGCAGAACCGCATCGCCGAAGCAGCGCCACGCCGTTTTGCGACCCAGGGCAATGCGGCCATCGAAGAGGAATGGAACGAGTTCTAGACTCTTCGTCTCGCCCCATCTTCAAAGCCCGCAGCGATGCGTCCTGCGGGCTTTTTCATGTCTTACGGATTGCTTTGCCTAAATCTTCGGCGGCCCGCCTGAAATCGATGCAATAAACACTCGATTAAGCCTGGTATGGTAGTTTTTCCGGATAGTGTCCGGGGGCTCAAGGCATGTTTAGTCGTGTCGGCAAATTCTTTAGCAATTTCAAGCTGAACACCATGATTGTCGGTCTGGTGATCGCGGCGATCATCGTTTCGATCGGCGCAGTTACCATAGCAACCTATCTCAATCTCAGCGCTACGACCCGCGCCTCGGCCATGGAGCGGATCCAGGCCGACCTCAAGACGACTGTCACCGTCGTGGGTGGCAAACTCCCTGGTGCGGCCGTTGAATGGGCCGAAGATGGCAGCGTGGCATCGATGACCACCTGGGCCATGCCGCGCCTCTTCACCAATCACGAACTGGTGGATTCGGTGGCGCGACTGACCGGTGAAAACGTCACGCTCTATGGCGCGGACGAGGCGGGTAAGCCCATCGTCGCTCTCTCCAGCACCTGGCAGACCCCGGATGGCGAGCGGCTCCTGGGCGACGTTCTTGATGCCGACGACCCGGCCTATGCCAATCTCGTTGCGGGACAGATCCATACCGGCGAGACCGAGGTCATGGGCAAGGCCTATTACACGGCATATCAGCCCATCATGGATCAGACCGGCAATCTCATTGGCGTTCTTAAAGTCGGGACGGACAAGGCCCGGCTGGAGGCGGGAATATTGAGCACGCTCTGGGTGCTGCTGAGCGTCGGTGGCGTCAGCCTCTTCGTGTTGGGAGCGATCGGCATTGCTCTCTCGCGCCTGATGATGGCGCCGGTGCCGCGTCTTGCGCGCACCATGAAGGCCATTGCCGAGGGAGACTACGCGGCCGAGGTGCCCTTTCTCCAGCGCGGCAATGAAGTAGGTGAGATGGCTCGCGCCGTGGAAATCTTCCGCGACAACGGGCTCAAGATGAGCCAGATGAGCGAGGAGGAGCGCGCCGCCAGCCAGCGCCGCCG
>JAAZLP010000153.1 GCA_012799265.1 Phyllobacteriaceae bacterium
AATATCCCCATCGTGCCGCTCTATTTCGCCAAGCCGCGTCCGGTGGTCGAGCGCTCCGGCACGCTGATCATGGTGGATGACGGGCGCCTGCCGCTACTGCCGGGTGAGACCCCGCGTGAAGAGGTCGTCCGCTTCCGTACCCTCGGTTGCTATCCGCTAACCGGTGCCATCCGCTCTAGCGCTGCCGATCTGCCCTCCATCATCATGGAAATGCAGGCCAGCCGCACCTCCGAGCGGGAAGGGCGGCTGATCGACAGTGACAGCGCCGGTTCGATGGAAAAGAAGAAGCAGGAAGGCTATTTCTGAGATGTCCCTCGCCTTGGCCCATGCCGACAATGATCTCGACCTCTGGCTTGCCCAGCAGACCGAAAAGTCGCTCCTCCGCTTCCTCACCTGTGGTTCGGTGGATGACGGCAAGTCGACCCTGATCGGTCGCCTGCTCTATGACAGCCAGATGGTGCTCGACGACCAGTTGGCGAGCCTCAAGAACGAAAGCCGCAACCGCCCCGTTGGCGATGAAGGGATCGACTTTTCGCTCCTCGTCGATGGGCTGACGGCCGAGCGTGAGCAGGGCATTACCATCGACGTTGCCTACCGGTTCTTCTCGACTGACAAGCGCAAGTTCATCGTCGCCGACACGCCGGGCCACGAGCAATATACCCGCAACATGGCGACCGGCGCTTCCAATGCGGATCTGGCGCTGGTGCTGATCGATGCGCGCAAGGGCGTGCTCACCCAGACCCGCCGCCACTCCTTCATCCTGTCGCTGATCGGGGTGAAGCATGTCGTCCTGGTCGTGAACAAGATCGACCTTGTCGGCTATGACCAGGCGGTGTTCGACAAGATCGTCAGCGAGTTTTCGGCCTTTTCTGAGCCTCTGGGCTTCAAGTCTCTGACCTTCGTGCCGGTCTCCGCGCTGCGTGGCGACAATATCCTCCGTCCCAGCGCCAACACGCCCTGGTACACGGGCGCAGCGCTCGTTCCCTATCTCGAGCAGATCGATATTGCCGAAGACCGCACGGCGCAGAAATTCCGTTTCCCGGTGCAATGGGTCAATCGGCCCAATCTCGATTTCCGGGGCTTTTCCGGCACCGTGGCATCGGGCTCAATCGCCGTTGGCGATGAGGTGCTTATAGCCGCCTCGCGAAAGCCTGCCGTGGTCCAGCGCATCGTCACCATGGACGGCGACCTCGACCGCGCCAGTGCCGGACAGGCCGTCACGCTGGTGCTCGACCGTGAGGTGGATATTTCCCGCGGCGATGTTCTGACCCTGCCGGGTGAGACGCCGGAATATTCCAACCAGTTCCAGTCGCGGCTGATCTGGATGAATGAAGAACCTGCCTTTGCCGCTCGCTCCTACCTCCTCAAGATCGGGTCGCAGGTGGTGCCGGCGACGATCACGGACATCAAATACCGCGCCAACGTCAATACGTTGGAGCATACTGCTGCCACGAAGATTGACCTCAATGAAGTGGCGACGGTCACCATCGCCACCGACAAGCCCATCGCCTTCGATCCCTATGCGTCCAATGCGCTGACCGGCGGCTTTATCCTCGTGGATCGGCTGACCAACGCGACGCTGGGCGCCGGCACCATCGAATTCGGCCTCCGCCGCGCTCAGAACCTGACCTATCAGAGTTTTGACGTGAACCGCGACGTTCGCGCCCAGCTCAAGGGCCAGAACCCGCGCATCATCTGGTTCACCGGCCTTTCCGGGTCGGGCAAGTCGTCCATTGCCAACCTCCTGGAAAAGCGCCTCACCGCCGAGGGCCGCCACGCCTATATTCTGGATGGCGACAATGTCCGTCACGGGCTCAATAAGGATCTCGGCTTCACCGAAGCGGCGCGCGTTGAAAATATCCGTCGTGTCGCCGAAGTCGCCAAGCTCATGGCCGATGCCGGCGTTATCGTCATCGTCTCCTTCATATCGCCCTTTGAGAACGAGCGGCGCCTCGCGCGCGAGATTGCCGGCGACATCGACTTTACAGAAATCTATGTCGATACGCCGCTCGAGGTCTGCGAGGCGCGGGACCCGAAGGGGCTCTACAAGCGGGCGCGGGCAGGGGAGATCAAGAATTTCACCGGCATCGACTCCCCCTTCGAAGCCCCCACATCGCCGGAACTGGTGCTGCACGGGGCTGAAGCCGAGCCGCCAGAACTGGCGGATGAGTTGCACGCCTTCCTCAGGCTTTGATTTGCCTGTGTGAGGCGCGGCCATAGTTGTCGTCGAGCCTCACAATGTCGTCCTCATCCAGGTAAGCCCCCGTCTGCACTTCGATCAGCTCGAGATCGATCTTCCCGGGGTTTGAGAGGCGATGCACGCAGCCGACCGGCAGATAGATTGATTGGTTCTCGGAGAGCAGGGTGACGATGCCATCCATCGTCACTTCCGCGGTCCCGCCAACGATGACCCAGTGCTCGGCCCGGTGGTGATGCATCTGCAGGCTAAGCTGTTCGCCAGGCTTTACGTATATGCGCTTGACGTGAAATCGGGCGCCGCGTGCGATGGAGGTGAAATTGCCCCAGGGCTTGTAGGCGGTCGACTGGGATTGCGTGAGCGCCCGCGTCTGCACATTGTCGCGCAAGCGTTTGACGATCCCGCTCACCTTCTGCGCAAGGGAACGTTTTGTGACGAAGACAGCGTCCTGTGTCGCAATCACCGCGATGTCCGTCAGGCCATAAACCGCCACGTGCGTCTCGTCCGACACCACCAGTGATTCCGTAACTTCGTCCAGCGTCACTGGTCCCTGTGTGAAGTTGCCGCCCGCATCATGCTCGCTGGTCTGCCAGACCCCTTCCCAGCTGCCCAGGTCGGACCAGCCATGATCTGCGGCCACCAC
>JAAZLP010000154.1 GCA_012799265.1 Phyllobacteriaceae bacterium
AGGGCAAGCGTGCGCGGCCAGTTCCAGACCATCGAGCCGCAGGAAATACGCGTTGTCCTCATTGAAGCCGGCCAGCGCGTCCTCCCGAATTTCGACCCCTCCCTCTCTGACTACACACTCCAGTCGCTGCGGAAGATGGGCGTGGAAGTCGATCTTGGTGCTGCCGTTACCGGAATTGACGCCGATGGCGTCAGCTATGGCGACAAGCGCCTCGAAACCAAGGCCATCGTCTGGGCCGCTGGCGTGGCCGCCTCGCCGGTGGCCAAATGGCTCGGCATTGAGGGAGACCGCGCAGGCCGGGTAAAGGTCGAGCCCGATCTTTCCGTGCCTGGTCACCCTGATATCTACGTCATCGGCGATGCGGCCAGTATGCTGGACGAGAAGGGGAAGCCTGTTCCCGGCGTCAGCCCCGCCGCCAAGCAGCAGGGCAAGCACGTTGCCCGCCTCATCCGTCAGAAGCTTGCCGGGGACAACACTGCCCTGCCCTTCAAGTACAAGCATGCGGGGGATCTCGCCACCATCGGCAAGCGCCGCGCAGTGATCGACTTTGGCTGGATCAAGCTGAAGGACTGGATGGCGTGGTGGCTATGGGGTGTCGCTCACATCTACTTCCTCGTCGAGGCCCAGACGCGCATTACGGTCACGGTGAGCTGGCTTTGGACCCACCTGACCGGTCAGCGCAGTGCACGGTTGATTACCCATGGCGAAGCCACCAGCAGAGCGCCCCTCAAGGAAATCGACGAAGCCTAGGCGCCGCGCCAACCTCCGATTTCTACCGGTCGGTCTCCAGCGCCGTGACGCGCTTGGAGAGCTGGCGCTCGCGCAGCCAGATATAGAGGCCACTGGCGACGATGATGGCGACGCCAAGGACGAACCACTCATCCGGGGGCTGATCAAAGATGAGCCAGCTGGCGATCGAGAGATAGATCAGGCTGAGATAGCTGAACGGGGCGAGAGTAGCCGGGCTGGCAAAGCGGTGTGCGACCGAATTGAGGAAGTGCCCACCCAGCCCCGCAGCCCCCATGATGAAGAAGGCGACCCAGGAGATGGGCATGCTCGGCCAGGTCCAGTCGGTGAACGCGATCGGCAGCAGCAGGATCACCGGCGTGGCACCGGCGTAAAACTGCTGCGTCTGGGCAGAATCCACCCCCGCCAATTTGCGCGTGAGTATGGAAAAGAGCGCCAAGAAAAAAGCACAGCCCAGGCTTAGCAGGGCCGCAGGCTGAAAGGCCTCGGTGCCGGGCCGGACAATCACCAGGATCCCTACAAAGCCGACGGCGATTGCCAACCAGCGCCGCCAGCCGACCGTTTCGCCCAGAAGCGGTCCTGACAGGGCACAGATGAGCAGCGGCGAAGTGAACTGGATTGCCGCCGTTACCGTCAGCGGCAGATAGCGCATGGCGAGAAAATTCAGTCCTGTCGTAATCAGCAGGCACGCCCCGCGCAGCAGTTCCAGCTTCCAGTTATTGCTGACGAAAAGTTCCTTTCCGCTCACCGGCAGAAACAGCAGGACCAGCAGGATCAGGTGCATGCCGTAACGCATGAACACGATTTCGCCCGTCGACATCCCCTCGACGGAAAGCCATTTCGCGGAAACGTCGAGAACCAGCAGCACAAGCTGGGCGATCAGCACCAGTCCAATGCCCAGATTGGCGCGACTCTCGATGGGGGAAACGACTGACATGAAATACCCAGGCCGCAGGAAAGCAGCTCAGGCAGCGATGCCGGAGCTGGCGGAGCAAGTCAACCATCTTGTATGGAAGGTTATCGTTAAAGCTCCTGGAGGCGCCCCGGGATTGCCATGGTCAGCCTTCAGAAAGTCTCCGCCAGATGCCGCACTTTCAGTGATCCTGCAAGGTCAGCCGAGGTCACTTCCGCCCCATGCCTTGGCACGAAGGCCAGCTCAACGGGACGTCCCGGCAACAGCGTCAGCGCGTTATCGGAAAAATAGCCGGGCACATCGACGGTCGCTGTCGCGAAGAAGGCCGGCTTGTCGGCCACGAGCGTCAGCACCGCCTGCCCTTCGCGATCCGACCACGTGGCCGTAATGTTCGCATCGACCAGCTCATAGGCCTTGTATGCCTTCGGGAAATAGTCGTTCTCGCCGAGCACCTTGCCTGCGGCGTCTTTCCAGACGAAATAGAGGAACTCGTCCTCCGCCAGATCAGCAGCATGGATGGTTGCCGCCGTCATCGCCGCATCCGATCCCACCGCACAATTACCTGCAAAGACCTGTCGGCTCTCGCCCGACACTTTGACCGCCAGGACCCCCAGCGCA
>JAAZLP010000155.1 GCA_012799265.1 Phyllobacteriaceae bacterium
GAGCCTTTTTCTGCGCGCGGTGCGAGACCCGGAAATGACGCAATGATCGGCGTGATGTTCCGGGTGATGGCCCTGAGCGTGATCCGCGATCGCGGGGCTCTTGCTTTGGCCTTCGTGCTGCCCCCGGTGATCTTCACGATCTTTGCGGCAATCTTCGCAAGCGCCAGCGGCGGTGACATCCGTCTGCAAGTCGCCATCGGCGCGTCCTCCAAGACCGAGTTCGCGCGCCGACTGGAGGAAGCGATGAGAAGGGAAACGTCAATCAGTGTGCTGCCTGGGCTAGCCGACCGCCGCGAGACGGTCGCCCGGCTGGTCCAGAGCGGCAAAGCGGATGTCGGACTCTTCATTCAAGGCAGCCTTGTCGACGGCAGCAGCCCTCCACTGGTCGTTCTCGTCGATCCCGGCAAGGTCCTTGCTGGGGCCATCCTGTCAGGACAGTTGCAGCGGCTGATCGCGTCCGAGCTTCCCGACGTGGCCCTTTCGCAGACTGCCATTACCGTTGAACGCATGGCTGGCGGCTTTACGATCGACCAAAAAGTGCGCCTCGACGCGTCACTGAGGGCGGTGGCCGAAAAGGATGCGCGAGTTGAGGATTCCACCCCCCTTGTAATCACCGAGGAGTTGGGGGTCCGAAGGGCGAGCACGGCCACGATTGCCTACTATGCCGGCGCGGTATCGATACTTTTCATGCTCTTTTCATCCCTTCAGGGAGCGGCAACGCTGATCGAGGAGCGTCATGCCGGCATTCTTGATCGCATTGCAGTTGGTTCATCCGGCAGCGATGTCCTCATCCTCGGAAAATTCCTTTTCCTGACGGTCCACAGGGAGGTGACGTCCCCGGACGTGGTGTAGCTGGGTAGCGCGGCGGTCATCGGCGCTTTCCGGTAGGGTCTGGTTGCGAGACCAACCCCTTTCCGGAAGGAACACCGATGACCGACGACATGATGAACCTGCGCGCGCTGGTGGAGAAGACCCCCGACGCCGATCTCCTGCGCGAGATGATCGGCTTTGCCGCCGAGCGGTTGATGGAGATGGAGGTGGGTGCGGCCACCGGCGCCGCTTATGGCGAGAAGAACCCGCTTCGTCTGGCCCAGCGCAACGGCTATCGCGACCGGGACTGGGAGACGCGGGCCGGAACCGTTGAGCTGCGCATCCCCAAGCTCAGGAAAGGCTCCTACTTCCCAGGCTTCCTGGAGCCGAGGCGTATGGCGGAGAAGGCGCTGACAGCGGTGATCCAGGAGGCCTATGTGCAGGGCATCTCCACACGCTCGGTCGACGACCTGGTCAAGGCGATGGGCATGAGCGGTATCTCCAAGAGTCAGGTGTCGCGGCTGTGCGAGGAGATCGACGGCAAAGTGAAGGCATTCCTCGAACGGCCGATCGAAGGGGATTGGCCATACCTGTGGATCGACGCCACCTACCTGAAGGTTCGCCGCGGCGGTCGCATCGTCTCCGTCGCCGTCATCATCGCCGTCGGCGTCAACACCGACGGCCGGCGCGAGGTGCTGGGCATGGAGGTCGGCACCTCGGAAGCCGAGCCGATCTGGACGGAGTTCCTGCGCAAGCTGACGCGCCGCGGCCTGCGTGGCGTGAAGCTCGTCGTCTCCGATGCCCATGAGGGCCTGAAGGCGGCCGTCGTCAAGGTGCTCTCGGCCACCTGGCAGCGCTGCCGCGTCCACTTCATGAGGAACGTTCTCGCCCACGCCGGCAAGAGCGGTCGCCGCGTCGTCTCGGCCTTTATCGCCACCGCCTTCGCTCAGGAGACGCCCGAAGCCGCCAGCGCCCAATGGCGCGCCGTCGCCGACCAGATCCGACCGAAGGTGCCGAAGCTTGCCGCCATCCTCGACGACGCCGAACCCGACGTGCTCGCCTACATGACCTTCCCGAAGGAGCATCGGGCCAAGCTTCACAGCACGAATCCGATCGAACGCCTTAACGGGGAGATCAAGCGGCGCACCGATGTCGTCGGCATATTCCCGAATGACGACGCCATCGTGCGTCTCGTCGGAGCCCTGCTGCTCGAACAGAACGATGAATGGGCCGTTCAGCGTGCCCGCTACATGACGCTGGAAAGCGTCGGACAATTGAGCGATGATCCCTTCATCAGCCTGCCAGCAGTAGCAGCACGCTGACCAACCCGGCCAAGCCGGACAGCACGGCGACCAATGCCGTCAGTTACACCACGCGGTGGGACACCATCCGCCATCGTTTCCCTCCCCAGGTCATCGCACACGCAGTGTGGCTCTACTTCCGATTTCCGCTGAGCCTGCGTCTTGTCGAAGAAATGCTGCTGGAGCGTGGCATTGTCGTCTCCTATGAAACGATCCGCCGCTGGGTAAA
>JAAZLP010000156.1 GCA_012799265.1 Phyllobacteriaceae bacterium
ACACTGTTTTCCGGGGATGGAAACCTTGACACGCCTCACGGGCACGATATCGTGTAAACGTTTTCATATGACGCAAACTCGTCATATGCCGCCTGGGGAGGTGTGACAGAAACAACTGGCCATTTTCGCTGACCGCATTGGCGGTTAGCGCGCGATGGCGCGCAATTGGAGGACATACATGCGCACATTGAAGGGACCTGCGATCTTTCTCGCGCAGTTCGCGGGTGATGCCGCACCATTTGATACGCTCGACAATATTTGCGGCTGGGCTGCTAGCCTCGGCTATAAGGGCGTGCAGATTCCCAGCTGGGTTTCCGGCTTTATCGATCTCAAAAAGGCAGCCGAATCCAAGACCTATGCCGATGAGCTGAAGGGCATTGCTGCCAGCCATGGTCTCGAGATCACCGAACTTTCGACCCATCTTCAGGGGCAGTTGGTTGCGGTTCACCCCGCCTATGACACAGCTTTTGACGGCTTCGCGGCACCAGAAGTGCGCGGCAACCCGAAGGCTCGTCAGGAATGGGCTGTGCAGCAGCTGAAATATGCTGCCAAGGCATCACAGAACCTTGGGCTGACCGAGCATGCAACGTTCTCTGGCGCGCTGGCCTGGCCTTATATCTACCCATGGCCTCAGCGGCCGGCAGGGTTGATCGAAGAAGCATTCGACGAACTGGCGCGCCGTTGGACGCCAATTCTGAATGCCTTCGATGAGGCAGGCGTTGACGTCTGTTACGAGATCCATCCCGGTGAAGATCTGCACGACGGTATCAGCTACGAGATGTTCCTTGAGCGCGTGAACAATCACCCGCGCGCAAACCTTCTCTACGATCCGAGCCACTTCGTTCTCCAGCAGCTCGATTACCTTGACTACATCGACATCTACCACGAGCGGATCAAGATGTTCCACGTCAAGGACGCGGAGTTCAATCCGACCGGCCGTCAGGGCGTGTATGGCGGATATCAGGGTTGGGTGCAGCGGGCAGGGCGTTTCCGTTCTCTCGGCGATGGGCAGGTTGATTTCGCCTCCATCTTCTCCAAGCTTGCTGCCTATGACTTTGCCGGTTGGGCCGTGCTCGAATGGGAATGCGCGCTGAAGCATCCAGAGGATGGCGCACGCGAGGGCGCTGAATTCATCAAGCACCACATCATCCGCGTGACCGAGAAGGCATTCGATGATTTCGCCGATGCGGGCACGGACAAGGCTGCCAATCGCAAGATGCTTGGCCTCGAATAGGAGAGAGATTGATGGCAGAAAACGGACAGCGCCCAATTCGTCTCGGTATGGTCGGCGGCGGCACGGGAGCCTTTATTGGCTACGTGCACCGCATCGCATCGCGGCTCGATGGGGATTATCAGCTGGTTGCTGGTGCACTCTCTTCGCGCCCTGACGTGGCTAAGGAATCGGGTCGGAACCTCGGTCTCGCCGATGACCGCATCTACACGGACTACAATGAGATGGCCCGTGAGGAAGCTGCGCGTGAGGATGGCATTGAAGCCGTCGCGATCGTTACGCCCAACCACATGCATTTCGGGCCCGCCAAGGCGTTTCTTGAGGCCGGCATTCACGTCATTTGTGACAAGCCGCTTACCTCCACCATCGAAGATGCCTATGCGCTCAAGAAGGTTCAGCCCAAGAACGGCGCCAGATTTCTCCTGACGCACAACTACACGGGCTACCCACTGATCCGTCAGGCCCGCGAACTGGTGGAATCGGGTGCGCTCGGAAAAATCCGTGTCGTTCAGGTGGAGTACCCACAGGACTGGCTGGCAGTCGCCGCTGACGAGGACAACAAGCAGGCCTCCT
>JAAZLP010000157.1 GCA_012799265.1 Phyllobacteriaceae bacterium
GATAGTTCCGGACGTCTACGTGACCGGAACGGAGCTCTTCGTTCGATGGCGTCAGCCTTTCCTCACGTCCGAAAAGGACGTTGAGGACTATTTCGAGTCGAACAAGCAGGCCTTCCTGGCGCAGGTAAGGAAAGGCAAGAAGGTGATCGTCTGATGGACACCAGCGCCCTCAAGAAATTCGCTCAGGCAGCCCGCAACCTGCTCATGGATCAGGTCAGGGGCAAGCTCGGCCTTGTCCTCAACGATGGCAGCCCTGCTCGTCGCGAGGCGCCGCAGGCTGTGAGGGATCTTGAGAAAGCGATCGGGCAGCACGGACGGGAGCAGGTGGTGGAACAGGTGGCGTATACCTGGTTCAACCGCTTCACGGCCCTGCGGTTCATGGATGTCAACGGCTACAATGTCATCCGTGTATACCAGCGCTTCAGCGACGTTTCGCGCTGGATGGCGCTGCCGATTTCGCCGTGCTCTTCGAAATAGACCAGCCGCTTGATGTTGAGGCGCTCGGTGTAGCCGGGCACGAGACCCTCACGGTGCTCGTAGACACGGCGCAGGAGATTGTTCGTGACGCCGATATAAGTGCGTCCACGCCGGAAGTCCGCCAGAATGTAAACAAAGCACAAAGCCACCCATGGCGGAAGATTGAGCGCATGGGGCGTGCGGTCAAGGGGTTCCGAAGTCACCTGCCCCTCAGAGCGTCAGCCTCGGCCTTGAGCCGAGGGGACTGTACTTGCTGGATCTGGTGTCTTTTCCGGCATCGCAAAGTGCAACGCCCTCGGGTCAAGCCCGAGGGTGACGCGCGGTGGGAGGTGCTCGCTAAGCGGATCAACGCCTCCTACTTTCGCCCGGTGCCTCGGCTTCCCCCATTGCCCCTCCTCCGCCGCAACCGTAACCTCTGCCTTACCCAAGCGGAGGAACCAACATGGCCGATTATCATCCCAAGGGCGGTGTGACGCCCTATCTCAGTGTTGATGGCGCGCGGAAGGCGATCGATTTTTACAAGATCGCGTTTGGCGCCGTGGAGCGCGAGACCATGGCGAGCGAGGATGGGCAGCGGCTGATGCATGCGCAGATCGACGTCAACGGCGCGCCGATCTTTCTCAGCGACTTCTTCCCCGATTACGGCTTCCCGCCCGTCGCGCCGGCTGGGTTCAACATCCATATCCATGTCGACGACGCGCAGGCCTGGTGGGACCGAGCCGTCGGCGCGGGCTGCACCGTAACCCAGCCGCTGGAAAAGCAGTTCTGGGGCGATATCTACGGGCAGGTGAAAGACCCCTTCGGCGTCACCTGGGCCATCGGGCAGGAAACGGCGGATTCCTGAGGTGTCTTGTAGGGATACCCCACCCGGCCTCCCCCTGATACGGGGAGGAGAGGATCGGGGCTCTCTAGCGCCGTGGTCCATGCACGTTACTGCAATCGGGGTTGATCCGCGGGATCGATACTCACCTCACACCGCACCGCCCTCGGGCTCGACCCGAGGGCCACTCGGCTCTTGCGCAGGGGGGAGAAAGGTCCTCGGGTCGAGCCCGAGGACGGTTTGGTGGGATTGGATATTCCGTAGGAAGTTACCCCCATCCGAGCGACGCTAGGCGCAGGCGCCAAGCTTTGCTTGCCTTCCCCCTGAAAGGGGGAAGCAGGCCGGTGACGGGGGCTGGATATTCACCACACACCCGCACCGCCCTCGGGCTTGACCGAGGGCCATTCAGCTCGTGCGCAAGGGGAGAAAGGTCCTCGGATCAAGTCCGAGGACGGGTTTGTGGGTGTGGACGGATCTGGAGGCCAGGAGGGCTACTGCCCGGGATCCCCCAGAACCGTTGCCGCTCAACCGCAGACGCTGAGCACCTTGCCGATCATTGTCTTTGACCCCTTGGCCGAGAACACATTGGCGTCGAGCGCGTCGAAGGCGCCGCCGCCCTTGGTGCGGATGAAGGCCACGCGCATGGTGTCGCGGGCGTTCTGGGCGATGCGGGCCCATTGTTTGGCGACCGGGCCGCGCACAATGACAGAGCTGCCATCGAGATGAACGAGCGGCATATACTGGGCAAAGCTCGTATTGCCCGAGAGCGAGACGCGGCCACCTGCGGAGGCATCGGGCGTGATGGCGAGGCTGATGGCGCTGGCCGAGGACACGGTCTTGTCCGGCTGGCGCACCCAGAACCCCATGGTCAGCGTGCCGCCGCGACAGGCGAACTGGAACTGCGCATCGCCATTATCGAACCAGGCAATCGGCGTGCCGCCGCCCTCGAACTGCCAATGCTCGGCGGCAGCAAGTGGCGTCGCGAGAGCGAGAGTGACGAAGGCGGCAAGAAGCGAGCGCATGGGCAGGAAATCCGGAAAACTGGCTGCCAGGAAGGGACGCCAAATCTCCTAAAATTGGATTTAAATGCACGGGCGGTGACGGAGAGGTGATCGGATGTCGACACACCCCCTCCCAGCTTCGCTAGGGCCTTTGGGCCCAAGCTGCGCTTCCCCCCCATCAAGGGGGAGGTTTGCATCGTGCTCGTGGCACGAGGGGCGCGTGATTGGCCCGCTTTGTGAACGGCACTCCGCTATCGTGGCACGATCCGAAGGAATAGACTCGTTCGCGAGGAGGACCGATCATGGCGCAATTCATGGCCGTCTATACAATGCAGCCCGAGGATCTGGCGAAATTCCGGGCGATGGCCAAGGCGGAGCAGGACGCGGTCGACGCCAAGAGCGTGACCGAATGGGGCGCGTGGGAAAAGACCCATGCAGCCAAACTCGGCGAAACGCATATGGTCGGCAAGACGCTGCGCGTGACCAAGGCGGGCACGGCACCGGCGACCAACACGATCTGTGGTTATGTGTTGGTCGAGGCCGAGACGATCGATGATGCGGCGAAGATTTTCCCCGAGCATCCCCATATCCAGACGTTTCCGGGCGATGCGATCGACATCATGCCCTGCGTGACGTGACGCGCCTTATTCGACCCTGACAGCAGCGTCGGCGCGCCAGACGCGGTATTGCAGTTCGACGTCTTCGGGGGCGTAGACGACGACGGGCAGCTTGCTGTTGTAGCGGATTATGGTTTCGGCGCTGCTGCGAACGAAGGCTTCACGCTCTGAATTTTTGGGGCAGCCCATCATGGTCGAGGCGGCTTCGCCCAGGCTCTCGAGCGCATAGTAATTGTAGCCCCAGCCTTCGGCGGTCTTTTCCTCGAGCGCGCCACCAAACATGTGGTGATTGCAATCCACGGTCATGGTGCGACCGACGATCAGCTCGAGCTTGAGATCGGCTTCGTTCTCGACTTCGGGTAGCTCGATGACGAACTGCTTCTGGCCCGCCTCAGCGGCCGGAAATGCCTTCAGATCATCACTGGCCATGACGGGCGCGGCGGCCAGAAGGGTACCGAGGATGGCAACGCCGGTGAGAAGGGGCAGATCGAGGGTCATGAGAAGGGTCCGAAGATTGTTCATGTCGGAAGAAGTGGTGAGACAGAGGTAGGTTCCCCGAGTGTCAGGAGCAAGACACTCTGCCGCAGGGGATGCGGCAGCTGCTCAGGCGATGGCGACGACTTCGACTTCACCGTTCGCGACGCTGACCACATCGCCCACAGCCTTGCCGATCAGCGCGCGGGCCATGGGCGAGGCAAAGGAAATGCTCCCGGCCTTGGGATCGGCCTCATCCTCGCCGACGATACGATAGGTCTGCACGCGGCCATCCTCGCGCTCGAAGGTAACCGTGCTGCCAAAAGCGGCGATCTCGGTGGTTTCGGGCGGTGGAACCATCTTGGCAGTGCGGATGCGCTCGGCGAAATAACGGACATCGCGGAAGGGATTGGCGGCCTGGCGACGGCGCTCATTGACGTCTTCGATGGCTAGCGCGGCCTCGTAGGCCTCGCGGGCGCTGGCAAGCTGGGCTTCGAGGGCTGCGAGACCTTCAGCCGTGACGAGATTGGGGCCCGGCGGGATCGGTCGCTCCGGGAGCATGGTCTCCGAAGCGGTCTCGGCGCTGTCTTCCTTGGTAAAAGCGACGCTCATCTATCGTCCGTCCCTCCATTGTCCGGGCGCAAGCCCATCCAGTGTGTGTTCGCCAATCGACCAGCGCACGAGCCGCAGCGTCGGAAATCCCACCGCCGCCGTCATGCGCCGCACCTGCCGGTTGCGCCCCTCGGTGATGGTGAGGGAAATCCAGCTGTCGGGCACCGATTTGCGGAACCGCACCGGCGGGTCGCGCTCCCAAAGCTTTGGCGGCTCGATCCGTTCCACATTGGCGGGGCGGGTCATGCCGTCCTTGAGCTCAACCCCCTTGCGCAGCGCGGCCAGGGCGGCGTCTGCCGGAATGCCTTCCACCTGGACGAGATAGGTCTTTGGCTGCTTGAATTTTGGCGAGGCTATCTGCGCCTGAAGCTTGCCGTCGTCAGTGAGGAGCAGCAGGCCTTCGCTGTCCTTGTCGAGGCGGCCCGCAGCATAGACATGCGGCACCTTGATGAACTCGGCCAGGGTCCGGTCACCCTTTTCGCCCGTGAACTGGGTGAGGACGCCATAGGGCTTGTTGAAGAGGATCAGGCGCGACATGTGACTTTCCGGCGGGCGATGACCCTATCTGGTGCAGGCGGGCGCAAAAGGGAAGGCCCATACGCGCGCCCTCCCCGCCGCAGAATTGTCTTGCGCAGGTCGAAATCCGGGCGCTCCATCCGTCGCAGAGGAGAATTCCTTTGGGAGGGACCTCGAAATGGAACGACACTATGGCTGGGTGATCGTGGCTGCGGGCGCGGTGATCACCTGTCTGGCAATGGGCGCCATGTTCGCCCTGCCCGTCTATCTGCAACCCATGTCCGACGATACCGGCTGGACCCGGGCCGGCATTTCCGGGGCCATGACCGTGGGCTTCATCGTCATGGGCGTGGCCGGCTTTTTCTGGGGCACGCTGACCGACCGGATCGGCGCGCGGCCGGTGGTGCTGATCGCGGCGATCATGCTTGGGCTCGGGCTCTTTATCGCCAGCCAGGCGCAGGATCTCATCGTCTTCCAGTTTGCCTATGGCGGACTGGTCGGGGCGTCAGGCGGCGCCTTCTTTGCACCCCTCATCGCGACGACGCTCGGCTGGTTCGACAAGAACCGGAGCCTTGCCGTATCGCTGGTGTCGCTGGGTGGCGGCATCGCGCCGATGACCATCACGCCGCTCGCGACCGTATTGATTGGGGCCTATGGCTGGCGGCAGGCCATGCTGATGATCGCCGTTGCGGCTGTTGTCATCATCATTCCGGCGGCCTTCCTCATTCGCCGCGCGCCGGAGGCACTGGCGCAGGCTCCGACACCGTCAAGCGATGTCACACCGGCAGAGCCGCGTCCCGCAGGGATTGGCGCAATCTTCCGCACGCCGCAATTCTTCACTCTGGCGGGCGTGTTCTTCCTCTGCTGCGGCGCCCATTCCGGGCCGATCTTTCATACGGTTAGCTATGCGATCCTCTGCGGCGCGACACCGCTGGCGGCGGCAAGCATCTATAGCGTCGAGGGTCTGGCGGGGCTTTTTGGCCGCGTCATCTTCGGCGTGGCGGCGGACCGGATCGGGGTCAAGCGCATTATCGTCGCCGGTCTCGCGCTGCAGGCGGTTGGCATATATCTCTACATATATGTCTCGGAGCTGCAGCATTTCTACATGCTAGCCGTCGTCCTGGGCCTCGTCTATGGCGGGGTCATGCCGCTCTATTCCGTGCTGGCGCGCGACTATTTTGGTCCGAAAGTGCTGGGAACGGTGCTGGGTGGCATCACGATGACATCGTCCATCGGCATGGCCTTCGGGCCGCTTGGTGGCGGCTGGCTCTATGACACCTATGGCGATTATCACTGGCTCTATGTGGCGTCGGCGGCCGTCGGCATTGCTGCGGCGCTGCTGGCGCTAGCCTTCCCGAAAAAGACGGAAGAAGAAACGCCGACCGCGGCGCAGCCGGCGTGAGCTGGCGTAACGTTTTGATTGCCGATCAGGCGGGGCTGGCCACAACTGCCCCGCCGTTTTCGTCATCGTCGCCAGCCGCTGCATAGGCAGCCGAGAGCTGGTGATAATAGCGCGATCTGAAGGCGATAATGGTGACGATGAGCCCTATGACACCGGCAATGGTGAAGACCAGTGCAATACCCCGCGCCGGGCCCGTACCGAACCAGCCGCCAATGGCGTCTGCGCCCGCGCCATCTGTCATCAACGGCATGAAGAAGAACTGGGTCAGCGGCCCGATCATGAAGGCGGTGAGTGGCGAAGCGGATTGCTCCACCGACTGGGCAAAACCGAAGACACGCCCCTGACGCTCCAGCGGCACCACCTTTTGCAGCGTCGTGTGCTCGGCGGCCTCGGCCCAGGGCCCAAGGAACATCCAGACAAAGCAGCCTGCCACCAGCAGCCAGAAAGAGGGCTGGATGGTGAAGAAGCAGCAGACGCCCCAGGTGATGACATTGACCAGGAGCAGCGTCCGGATCGGATTTTTGCCGAGGCCGGTGCGGGAGATGATGATGCCGCTAACGATGAAGGCGGTCGAAAGTGCGCCGAAGGTCAGGCGACGGAAACCATGGAGAGGCCATAGGCGTCAAGCAGCGCCATGAAGACGCCGCCCAGGAAGTTATTGAAGCAGGCAAACAGGATCAGGGCGAAGAGCCCCGGAACACCAGCGATGACCTTGATGGTGCCGGCAATATCGACCCGCTTGGGTTCTGCAGGATGTTCTGCGGTGGGCTCCACCCTGCCCTCCTCGATCCTGACAAAGCCGAGTTGAAAGAAGACCAAAACGGTCATGACAAGGGCCAGCGACAACACGCCCAGCATGCCGGTATAGGCGACGAGAAAGCCGGAGATGACGGAAGTGGTGAGGAAACCGATCCCGCTAACCATGCCGACAAGGCCATTGGCCTTGTCGCGCTCATTCTCGGGCACGAGGATGGTGACCAGCGTCGGCAACGCGATCGAGCGCAGGTTGCCCGCCATCACCCCTGCCATCGCGATCAGAA
>JAAZLP010000158.1 GCA_012799265.1 Phyllobacteriaceae bacterium
AATAGAGGCTGCCCATGATCTCCGCCAGTCGCTCCATCTGCCGCTGATAGGGAGGGTCGATGGCGAATGCCGCGCCAGACAGCGACACGGTCAGAACAAGCGCGAACAGAAAAGACAGACGCCCGCCAGCCGCCGGTTTGGCGCTGGGCGAACGCATCCTGGTTTTCCCGCGTGCTGCAATCATGCGGGACTTCTATCAGCTTTGCTGCAGAATCTTGAAGCATTCTCTGATGACGTCATCGAGACGCGCGGTGGTGCGGAGGGCAGGCAGTGTGCCCGGGTCCGCCCACATGTGAGCGGCTATCTCGTCGGATGGGCGAAAGTTTCCCGAGAAATCCGTGGTGGTGAAAACGGCCAGACGAAATTGCTCGTCCCGCCCCAGCGACTGCACCATCGCCAGCTTGGGATTGCGAATGGTGAGGGATAGTTCCTCCTGGATTTCGCGGATGGCGCATTGTTCAACGGTCTCGCCGGGCTCCAGGCGGCCTCCGGGGAACGTCCAGAGGTTCTGGTAGGGCGCAAAGGCGCGTTTTATCAGGAGTATCTTGCCGTCGCGGACCAGGCCCACGCTGGCGGCATTTGGTTGTTCGGTCATGGACTAGACTTTGCGATTCGGCTTAGTGCGCCTACTTGTACCCCGAAACGACACGGAACCTCAGTGACATTCCCTGATCCAGGCAGGGCTGTGGATGGGGTGCCACTGGAGTAATCAGCGATGTGCGGACGCTACGCCTCGACCTTGCCGCCGGAAATGATGGTGGAGCTCTTCAAACTGTTGAAGTCCGTCGACATTGTGCCGCGCTTCAACATTGCGCCGACCCAGCCCATCGTGGCCATTTGGGAGGCCCAGGGCCAGCGTGCAGCCCATTTCGCCCGATGGGGCCTCGTCCCCGGCTGGGTCAAAGACCCGCGAGAATTCCCCCTGCTGGTGAATGCGCGAGCTGAAAGCATGGAGCAGAAGCCTGCCTTCCGCGATACGCTGAAGCATGGTCGGTGCATCGTCCCCGCCAGTGGCTATTACGAGTGGCACACAGGGCCAGACAAAAAGAAGCAGCCCTATTACATCACCCGAGCGGACGGGAAACCGCTGGCGCTTGCCGGGCTGTACGCGACCTGGTCGGGGCCCAATGGCGAAGAGGTAGACAGCGTCGCCACCATCACGGTGCCGACCAATGAGCAGCTCTCTGTGATCCACCACCGTATGCCGGCGATCCTGCTTGATGAGCAAAGCCAGGACGATTGGCTGAACATCCGAGAAGTCAGGGCCCGAGAGGCGGCCCAGATGGCCTTGCCGCTTGAGGATGGCGTGCTCAAATTCCATCCTGTGTCGACGCGGGTCAATTCAGCGCGCGACGACGATCCGGGCCTGATCGAGCCTGTAACTCTCGAAAAGGAAGAGCCTGTGAAGGCCAAACCCCGGAAGGCAGTAGGCGGCGGTCAGCTGGATCTGTTTTGAGCCCTAAAGGATGCCGTAAAAGCCGAGCGCGTCGATGATTGCGTCTTCCTCGTAGCGGAAGTGCGATAGCAGGAGTTTTTCCAGCGCCCTGAAAATCTCAACTGCATTTTCGAAATGCTGGCGGTCGGCATGCTCGTTTAGGTCGATGATGGCCGTCACCAGCATCTCGATGAGAAGATGCACATGCTCATGCTCGGCCTCCAGCCGTTCGACTACGGCCTTTAGAGCCGGACTGCGCCGTGACAGGGCGGGAAAGAGCGCCCGGTCTTCGATCGTGTGGTGCTTGTGAATGAGCTGGCAGTATTGACCGCAAATATTGCCGAAGCGCCGGTAGTTGGTGACCAGAGCCATGCTTTCAACCTGATCCCGAACCGCGGTCGGGTCGACCTCACCCGCTGAGGCCCGCTCAATGAGCTTACCCAAAGTGGCAAGGTGGTCGCGCAGGTAGTCATGAATGTCGCGCAAATGATTGCCCGACGCCCGCTGATCCTCGGTCACGCCTTCGATCAGAGGTGCAGGGGGACGCGTTGAATCGTCCAGAAATTGGATGTCTTTGAGAAGCATGCCTCAGCAGATGGGAGAAGCGGCATAACTCATCAAGAAGGCACAAAGAGGATACCGGCCCAACCCTTTCAACCCAGCATCTTCCCCGGATTGAGAATGCCCCGTGGGTCGAGTGCCGACTTGATGGCGCGCATCATTTCGAGCGCGACGGGATCCTTCACCTGCTTCAGAAGACCTGTCTTCAGTTGGCCGATGCCATGCTCGGCCGAAACAGAGCCACCGAGTTTTAATACGACCTCATAGATCGCCTCGTGCATCGCCTCGTCATACTGGGCCATGAATGCCTTGGGGTCGGCACCCACAGGCTGGCTGAAGTTGAAATGAATATTGCCATCGCCCATGTGGCCGAACGGGATGGGGCGGATGTCGGGAGCCAGGCGCTCGGCGGCGGCTGTTCCTTCTTCGATAAGCGCTGGTACGGCCGCAATAGGAACTGAAACGTCGTGCTTGATTGATGCGCCTTCGCGCGATTGGCATTCGCTCATCTGCTCCCGGAACGCCCACATGCGCGTCCGCTGTGCCAGACTTTCGGCCATGGTCGCGTCGGAAATCATCCCGGCTTCAAAGGCGGCCTCAAGACTGGCCTGGAGGGCGCCCGGCTCGGTACCTGCCATGCGGGTTATTTCCACCAAAGCATACCATGGCGAAGCGCTGGCGCTGGGGTCGGCGTCAAGCATGCCGTGGCGCAACTGGATGTCGAGGCCAATCCACGGAATGAGCTCAAACGCATTCAGGCGAGGGCCAAGCCGGTCACGCATGAGCTGGAAAAGCTCAAGCGCCGCGGCGGGCGAGGCGACATTGACCAGCGCGGTCTCATAGTCCTGGGGCAGCGGAAACAGCTTCAGCGTTGCCGCGGTGATGATCCCGAGTGTTCCTTCAGCGCCGACCAGGAGGTCCTTCAGGTCATAGCCCGTGTTGTCCTTCTTGAGGGATGTAAGCCCATTGTAGAGGCGGCCATCGGCGAGGACGGCTTCGACACCCATGGTGAGCTCGCGGGCATTGCCATAGGCCAGCACATTGACGCCCCCGGCATTGGACGACAGCACGCCACCAATTCGTGCCGAGCCCTGGGAGGCAAGCCACAGGGGGAACATCATGCCTTGTTCCTCTGCAGCGCGATGGGCATTTTCGAGAATGACGCCCGCCTCGGCGGTCATGACGCCGGCTGCTGCGTCAATGGCGCGGATTTTGTCGAGCCTGGCGAGGCTCAAGATGACTTCATCGCCACGCAGCGGAACCTGTGCGCCGACAAGTCCGGTATTGCCCCCCTGGGGGATGATGCCGACATGGTTTTCGTGCGCCCAGGCAAGGATGGCCTGTACGCCTGCAACGTCTCGCGGGGTGACGACCGCTGCAGCGGCAGTGTGAAAGCGTTTGCGGGGTTCGTTGAGATAGGCACCCATCTGTGAGACGTCGCTGATGACAGCGTCACCCCCCGCGATCGCGGAAAGCGCGGACGCTATTTCAGTGGCGGACAAGGGCATGATAACTCCGCAAGTGCTCCGCGGGCAGGCGCCGGCCGCCTTGCCCGTCATGGTCCCCATGTGCCACACTCGGGCCAATGACACTAGAGACCGGGTTCGAACCCGGTCCTTCTCTCTGGAAGGACGCGCCGCCCCGCGCGAAGGATGCCCATGACCGCCGTTGAATGGCCGGATTTTTACTTCGCCCGCCATGGTGAGACCGACTGGAACCGCGAGCTTCGTTATCAGGGCAGCAAGGATATCCCGCTCAATCGCACCGGCCAGTTGCAGGCCGACGCAAATGGCGTCCTGCTGCGCGAACTGCTGGAACGTGATGGAGTCGATCCGGCGTCCCTTCACTGGTTCGCTTCGCCGCTGAGCCGCGCCAGCGAAACCATGGACCGCATGCGCGCAGCCTTCGACGTCGAGCTTCCTCCCGTTATTCACGACAAGCGCCTGATCGAGATTTCCTTCGGCGCGCTTGAAGGACGACTTCATTCCGAGATCGCGCGCGAGCAGGCAAAAGCGCCGGGCGAACGTGACGAGACCTATTGGCAATTCCGGCCGGAGGGTGGTGAGAACTATGATGATCTCGCTGCGCGCCTGGTGGACTTTGCGCGCGTACTGACGGACCGGGCGGTAGTTGTTGCCCATGGTGGGGTCCTACGGGTTCTGCGGCATCTGATCGAAGGCGCGCCCCGCGCTGACGTCATAAACTGGCCGCCACCGCAGGGGGCTATCGCCCATTTTACGCCGGGCCGCATGACGCTCTACAGCGCCACCAACACGTGGGAACAGACCGCCGATTGACCCGGCAGGCTGCGGCCCCTAAAACCGCCGCAACAACGGGGCCGCGCCATGTCTTTCAATACCTTCGGTCATCTTTTCCGCTTCACTACCTGGGGTGAAAGCCATGGGCCCGCGCTGGGCGTTGTGGTCGACGGTTGCCCTCCGGGTATCACGCTGACCCCGGAAATCATTCAGCGCGACCTTGATCGCCGCAAGCCCGGGCAGAGCAAGTTCACAACGCAGCGTCGCGAACCCGACGAGGTGAAAATCCTCTCAGGCGTTTTCGAGGACGAACGCACTGATGGTCCGCGCACGACGGGCACACCAATCTCGCTGCTTATAGAGAACACGGACCAGCGGTCGAAGGACTATTCTGATATCCGGGACAAATATCGGCCGGGCCACGCCGATTTCACCTATGACCAGAAATACGGCATCCGTGACTATCGTGGCGGCGGTCGGACTTCGGCCCGCGAAACCGCGGCGCGCGTCGCTGCTGGCGCGGTGGCGCGGCAGATTCTCAGCGGCGTGACCATCCGCGCGAGCCTTGTGCAGATGGGTCCCCACAAGATCGACTACGGCAATTTCGATTGGGCGCAGGTCAATGAAAACCCCTTCTTCTGCGCGGACGCGAAAGCCGCTGAGCTCTGGGCTGATTATCTCGACGGCCTGCGCAAGGACGGCAACTCGGCCGGCGCCGTCATCGAGGTTGTGGCTGAAGGCGTACCGGCGGGTTGGGGTGCACCAATCTATGGCAAGCTCAGCGCTGATCTCGCATCGGCTATGATGAGCATCAATGCGGTCAAGGCCGTGGAAATCGGTGACGGCTTTGATGCGGCAAGCCTTACCGGGGTCGAGAATGCCGACCAGATGCGGGCGGGCGAAGGCAAACCTTATTTTCTGTCAAATCATGCAGGCGGCATTCTGGGCGGCGTTTCCAATGGCGACCCCATCGTCTGCCGCTTTGCCGTCAAGCCGACGTCGTCGATCCTCACGCCCCGTCAGACAGTGACCAATGCCAACGAGAACACCGATATCATCACCAAGGGACGCCACGATCCCTGCGTGGGTATTCGTGCCGTGCCTGTTGGCGAGGCGATGATGGCGCTGGTGCTGGCCGACCACATGCTGCGCCATCGAGGACAGACGGGCCGCGAAGGCTGGATCGGGTTCCAGAGGAACTAGGTCCAGTCAGTCCTTGCCCGGCCGGTTTGCAGGCGAGAGGATGGCCGTGCCTTCATGCAGGCCTCAGTCGTGTACCGAAGACATTGCGGGACACGCGGATGGCGCCCTGTGCTTCCAGATATTCGACATGAGCGGCGATAGTCATTCTCGCCGCCATTCGGACCTTTGGCGTCTGCGCGGGATAGATCGCTGAGACCACTGACGCGATGGTCTGAGCGCCTCCGGCAATTGCGTCAATAACCTGCTGATTGCGCATCTGGCGATGGGCTTTCAGTGCTCGCGCGTGGTCTGGCCCGTTCGCGATTGGACCGCCGTGGGCAGGGAAATAGCGCCGATAGGGAAGGGCGATAAGCTTATCGAGAGAGGCGAAATAGTCCGCCATCGACCCATCAGGGACTGAGACCAGCGTGGAATTCCATCCCATGACGTGATCGCCGCTAAGGAGCACATCTGTGTTTTCGATGCCGAAGGCGAGATGGTTTGCGCAATGGCCCGGCGTTGTGTGCACCACGAGGTCAATATCCCCGGCTGAGATCGTCTCCCCATCTCGCAGAAACCGGTCCGGCACGAGATGCCAGTCAGCGGAACGCTTGAGAGGATTGATCTCGAATCGTCTCAAGGGCCGGGACAGGCGATGAGGACCACCGAACCACAATGGCGCGTCTAGTCTTTTAGTCCAGTACGAAGCGGAGGCACTGTGGTCATGATGGGTGTGGGTGAGGATGACCGCCTCAACCTTGCGCCCTGCGATGGCCAACTCGAGAGCGGTCGTGTGGCGCGGATCCTCAGGCCCCGGATCAAGGAGCGCAAGACGTTCATGGCCCAAGAGGAATGTATTGGTGCCAGTGAAGGTGTAGGGCGACGCATTTGGCGCTGTAACCCGGGTGACACCGGGCGCCATTTCGATGGCTTGCCCGGTCTTTGGATCGAAGTCGACGTCGAAGACAGGGGAGGGACTGGCCATTGCGCGGAGGTTCACGAGAAAGTATGAAGCATGAGACTGAATGACCTGGTCGCCAGATCAGGCCCACCTAAAGCATAAAGGTATGAAATGGCCGTCACCTTGACCACGCCCAATACGCTGCTCGGTGTTTTCCAGCCCAAGGGAGCTGTCATCAAGCTTGCGATCAACGCCGTCACGGTTGTGCTCGGAACGCTGCTCATCACTGCCGCGGCCAAGATCAACGTGCCGGTTTGGCCGGTGCCTGTCACTCTGCAGAGCTTTGCCATTGCAGCGCTGGCCGCTACCTTCGGCATGCGTATCGGCGTTGCCACCGTGGCACTCTACCTCCTCGAAGGCGCGATGGGCCTGCCGGTCTTCGCAACTGGCGGCGGCATGCCTTATCTCGTCGGTCCTACCGGCGGTTTCCTGATCGGCTTCCTGGCCATGGCGGCGGTCATCGGCTTTGCTGCTGACCGTGGCGCATCCAGCCGTCCCTTCACAATGTTCGGCGCGATGATGGTGGGTAACGTCGTCATGTTTGCCTTTGGTTTTGCATGGCTGCTTGCCATGGCCGGTCAGGCTGGCTGGATCGACCAGACCAATGTCGTCGCCTCTGCCTTTGCCAAAGCCGTTCAGCCCTTCATCGTCTGGGATATCCTCAAGATGGCATTCGCGTCGCTGACGGTGACCGGTCTGTGGGGTCTTTTCGCCGCCAAGCGCTAAGGCGACACGTATGAATTGCGAAGGGCCGGTGGAAACACCGGCCCTTTTGCTTTTTCTACCTCACCCGCCAGCGCGCTTCAGGAAGGCGAGGGTTTCGACTTCATCCTCATCGAGCCAGTCGACCGGTTTCAGTCGGCCCGATCGGCAAAGCTCTCCCGCCTGCCAGCTTTCGACAATCGCTGGATGGATATAGGCCTGCCGACAGACGCTGCGCGTATTGCCCAACCGGCCCGCGACCTGATCGATAACGGCGTTGATGGTCCGGACCTGCGCCGTCCTGGTCTCCGGCACGTCGGTATCCGCGAAGAGGCCAAAGGCGCGAACCGTGCCCGCCCAGGTACGGAAATGCTTTGCGGTGAATTCAGGTCCAGCGAAGGCCGCAAGATAATCGTTCACGTCGCGAGACGATATCGGGCAGAGCCCATCTGCGCCCTCATATTTAAAGAGGTGCTGGCCCGGCAATTCCTGCAGCGAACGGACGATCGTGGCAATGCGTCGGTCTGCCATCTGCAGCCGCCACTGCTTTCCCGATTTCCCCTTGAACTGGAAATGCAGGCGGTGCCCGGTGATCTCGACATGCCGGGTGCGCAACGTGGTGAGGCCGAAGCTCTTGTTTTCGCGCGCATATGTCGGATTACCGACGCGAATGAGGCTGTTGTCCAGAAGCCAGACGACTGAGGCGACGAGGCGCTCGTAGCCCAGGCTGCGTTTGCGGAGATCAGCTTCTACCTGGGCTCTTAGGCTGGGTAGTACTTTTGCAAAGGCGCTGAGCGTCTCGAATTTATTGGTGCTGCGATGCTGCGTCCATTCGGCGTGGTAGCGATACTGCTTGCGGCCCTTCTCGTCCCGACCGGTCGCCTGAATGTGCCCGCAATCATCCTTGCAGATCCACACATCGCGCCAAGCCGGTGGGATCGCCAGTGACCTGATCCTCGCCAAATCACGATCATCGGGCTTTCGTCCGATTTCGTCGCGATAGGCAAAGCCAGCGCCGCGCTTCAAACGGCGCCATCCGGCTTCGCCGTCGGACGAAAAAACAAGGCTCGGGGCAGGGCCCAATTCGTCGGCCCGCATCCGGTCCAGAACCACTCTTGCCAGCTTCATCGAACCCACCTCTGCGTCGCCACAACTGAGGTCGGGCTGTGATGGTTCCCGACGCGGAACGGCCACGTCACATGCCGCGTTGAGCGCTAAGCGTTATCGTGTGGAGTTCTTGCATGCCCGCCTCACGTCCAAGCTGGAAGGCCTCATTTGGCGTCGCCCTCATGTCCACGTCCGCGGTGTTTCTCTGCGGCATCGAGGGGGGCAGTTGACCATGGCTACCAAGGCGCAGGATCTGCTCAAGGAATACAAAACCAAACGCAACTTCGCCAAAACGCAGGAGCCCGCTGGTGGTGAGTCTAAGCCATCGGAAGGACGAGGCTCCTTTGTCGTCCAAAAGCACGATGCAACGCGGCTGCACTATGATTTCCGGCTGGAGCTCGACGGTGTCCTCAAAAGCTGGGCGGTGACCAAAGGTCCGTCGAATTTTCCCGGCGACAAGCGCCTTGCAGTGCGCGTGGAAGACCACCCGCTCGAATATGGCGGCTTTGAAGGGACGATCCCTGAAGGCGAGTATGGTGGCGGCACTGTGATGCTCTGGGACAGCGGGACTTGGGAGCCGGTCGGTGATCCGCATGAAGGGCTCAAAAGCGGCGACCTCAAGTTTCGCCTTTTTGGGGAGAGGCTCAAAGGCGAATGGGTGCTGGTCCATATGAAGGGGCGCGACACCAAGCGTCGCTCCGGGCCTGATCGGGAAAACTGGCTGCTGATCAAGCACAAGGACAGTTATTCCCGCGACAAGGACACTCTCACGACACGCTTCACCCGCTCGGTGCTATCTGGCCGGGATCTCAAGGGTATCGCCAGCGGCGCGCCTTCCACCAAGGGCAAGATCAAGGCCGACGCGGTCTGGCATTCGGACCGTGATGCCGCCGAGCAGGTCGACCAGACATCGCGCATGTCGGCCAAGCCGGAGAAGGGCAAGGTGCCAGCATTCCGGCCAGTCCAGCTGGCGACCCTGGTGGATTCCATCCCGGAAGGCGACGACTGGCTGTTCGAGATGAAATATGACGGCTATCGCTGCCTTGCGGCTGTCGATGGCGATAGTGTCCGGCTCTACACAAGAAGCGGACTGGACTGGACGGAGAAATTCGGCGCTCTCGTCGAGCCCTTGCAAAGGCTCAATATCCAGTCCGCACTGATCGATGGCGAAATCTGCGCGTTCGATCAGAAGGGAAGAACCGATTTCTCGACACTTCAAAGAGTTTTCAAGGACGGCGGGCGGCTGGAATATTTCGCCTTTGATCTACTAGAGCAGGACGGCAAGGACCTAAGCGAGCTGCCTCTGATTGAACGCAAGGAACGGCTGCAAAAGCTCCTTGCAAAATCGGTCAAGAGTGGGCCGATCCAGTATTCGTCGCATGTAGAGGGGCATGGCCAGAAGGTTCTGGATGCCATCTGCCGGGAAGGGCATGAAGGCGTTATCGCCAAGAGTGCAAATGCCCCCTATCGGGGCGATCGGAGCAAGTCCTGGCTCAAAATCAAATGTCTCAAACGCCAGGAATTCGTCATCGGAGGCTGGTCGCCGTCGACGAAGCGGAAAGGCTTCGCCTCGCTGCTGATCGGGAGTTGGGAGGACGGCAAACTTCTTTACCGTGGGCGGGTCGGCACGGGGTTCAGTCAGGAACTGCTCGGCGAACTGGATGCGAAGCTGGAAACGCTCGGCCGCACGACCAAGCCATTCGTGGACGTCCCGCGGGAACGGGCGAGGGGTGCCCACTGGGTAGAGCCGGAACTGGTGGCAGAGATCGCCTATACGGAAATGACCAGCGACGATGTCCTGCGCCATCCTTCATTCATAGCACTGCGTGAAGACAAGCCGGCGACGGAGGTCAGCATGGACAAGCCCCAGCCCCTTGAAGACGACGGCGAGGAAGTGGCCGAAAGGCTCGGCGTGCGGCTCACCTCACCCGATCGCGTGGTTTTCGAAGGGCAGGGGATCACCAAGTCCCAGCTCGTCGCCTATTATGAAAACGTGGCTGAGGCCATGCTCCCCCATATAAAAAACCGGCCCCTGAGCCTCGTGCGCTGCCCGCAGGGCCCCACCAAGCACTGCTTTTTTCAGAAGCATGACACTGGCGGTTTCCCCGCTCAGCTGAAATCCAGGAACGTCGCCGAGAACGATGGTGAGAAAGCGGACTACTTCTATCTCGATGATCTCGCAGGGCTCGTCGCCGGCACTCAGATGAACGTTCTCGAGTGGCATATCTGGGGTTCGCGCTTTCCCAAGATCGAAAAGCCGGACCGCATGGTCTTCGATATCGATCCGGACGAAGGCCTGGGCTTCGAGCAGGTCGTTGCCGCGGCCATGGAGATACGCGATAGGCTTCAGGAACTGGCGCTGGAGAGCTTTCCTCTCGTCTCTGGCGGCAAGGGTATCCATGTCATCGTGCCTCTGAAGCCGGACAAGGAATGGCCGGATGTAAAGGCATTCTGCCGCGCTTTTGCGCAACAGATGGCGGAAGACGAACCCGACCGGTTTACCGCACATCTCTCCAAGGCGCGCCGCAAGGGGCGTATGTTCATCGACTATTTGCGCAATGAACGCGGATCAACGGCAATATCGCCCTGGTCAGTGCGTTCGCGCGATGGTGCGCCAGTGGCCGTGCCGGTCAGCTGGAATGAAGTGCCGAAACTGAAGGCGGCAAACCAGTTCTCCCTACCCTTCGCCGCCGAACGCGCATCGGACTCCGGTATCTGGGCTGGCTATTTCGATACAAAGCAAAAGCTCACCTCCAAAATGCTGCAGTCTGTCGAGGCGGAAACTAAATGACCGTAGGTTGTCGACTGGCCGCAATGGATTCGAGTTCTACGGCCAATTTTCAGAACGTCGTTGCCGTCTTGCTTGGTTTGGGTGGTTAGTAAGGCAAAATTTTCTCCGCGCGCGATTTTGGCGGCAAGCCTGGACCTTCCCAATCACGACCGAGTTGATAGGGTTTGTGTATCAACACCGGGAGGTTTCCGATGAAACGGACAGCCAAGCTTATTGCCTATACCGCCCTCGCCGCCTCTCTCGCGGTTGGGTTCTCCATCACCGCGCATGCTCAGGACCGTACGCTTATTAACGTGTCCTATGATCCGACCCGCGAGCTTTATCGCGAATTCAACGATGCTTTCATCAAGCATTGGCAGGAAACGAAGGGTGAGGCCGTTGCCATCCAAGTCACGCATGGTGGCTCTGGTTCGCAGGCCCGCACCGTGATCGACGGTCTGGAGGCTGACGTTGTGACGCTGGCTCTCGAGAGCGACATCAACGCAATCGTCGATGCCCGCCCAGACCTCATTCCGGAAAACTGGCGCACCCTGCTTGGGAACAACAGCGCTCCATACACCTCCACAATCGTCTTCCTCGTGCGCAAGGGCAATCCAAAGGGAATTCAGGATTGGGGTGACCTGATCAAGGAGGGCGTCGAAGTCATTACGCCCAATCCCAAGACATCTGGCGGTGCGCGCTGGAACCTGCTGGCGGCATGGGGCTGGGCGCTGGCTCAGGATGGCGGCACCGATGCGTCAGCTCAGGAATTCGTCGCCGAGCTCTATAAGCACGTCCCTGTTCTCGACACTGGCGCACGAGGCTCCACCACCACCTTCGTACAGCGCGGGATTGGCGACGTCCTGCTCGCTTGGGAAAATGAAGCCTATCTGGCGCTGGAAGAGCTCGGCCCAGACGCATTTGATATCGTGACGCCGTCGATCTCCATTCTGGCGGAGCCGCCTGTGGCGCTCGTTTCCGGCAACACTGATCGCAAGGGCACCACCGAGCTCGCTCAAGGATATCTGGATTATCTCTATTCTGATGAAGGTCAGGCCATTGCTGCCAAGCACTTCTACCGTCCGTCCAATCCCTCGGCTGCGGATCCGGCAGACGTGGCGCGCTTCGGTGAGGTAAACCTTGTCACCATCGACGACTTTGGCGGATGGCGTGAAGCACAGCCGCATTTCTTCGGTGATGGCGGCGTGTTCGACCAGATCTACTCCGGTCCGACACAGTAAACATCCCGACGGCCGGCTTCATGAGCCGGCCGTTCTGTTCAGGCCCGATGTGGCCGACACGGAGATGGCGATGGTATATTTTTTCGGAATTCTGACCCCCGGTAACTGGTCCCGGCGCAAGGCAGATGAAGCTCCTGCCAAAGCGAATTTTTTTGGCGGCGCACCCGATCCTGCGTTTGGCGCCGTTCCAATGAGCCGGGCCGAGCAAGACGCCTGCTTTCTTTACGGCAAAGCCCCTGAGCCGATCCGTTCGGACGATGTTGAGCCCACGGTTCCGGAAAAATGGCCCGGCCGGTTCTGATCGTTCCGGGGCTCAATGGTTCGGGGGAAGGGCACTGGCAGAAGCACTGGCTTGCCGACCATCCAGAAGCGGTCCTGGTAGAGCAGAGTGATTGGCAAATCCGCTCGCGGGACGCTGGCTCCACCGGCTGGAACAGGCCGTCATCGGAAATCCTGGAGCCTTGATCGTAGCCCATAGCCTGGGCTCGATCCTGACAGCAAGGCTGGCGGCGAGTTCAGTTGCACCCTTGGTTGGCGGTGCCCTTCTTGTTGCTCCCGCAGATATCGAACGGACTTCGGAACTCCACGCCCGGACATACGAATTCGGGACGTTGCCCCGCGATGCACTCCCATTTCCTGCTCTCGTCGTGGCCAGCCGGGACGACATCTATATGAGCCTCGCGAAAGCTCGGGATTTGGCGAAATGTTGGGGTAGCCCCGTGCTCGATCTGGGTTATGCTGGCCATATCAACGTCGCCAGCGGCTTCGGCAGATGGGCGCGCGGCTATGTTCTGGCCAAAGAAGTGGCGAACAGGATAGCCAAGCGGTCGGGCCAGGCGACACCCACAAGAGCGAGATCTGCCTAGTATGACGGCCAGCGCCGCCACCCCCAAGTCAATAATCATCATCGGTGGGGGCGCGAGCGGCGTCCTTCTGGCGGCCCACCTGCTGCGGGATCCCGACCCTGATCTGCGCGTCACCCTGCTGGAGCGGCAGGGACAATTTGGGCAAGGCCTGGCCTATTCAGCGCGCCATCGCGATCATCGCGTCAATGTCCCAGCGCGCGGAATGAGCGCATTCGCGGACGATCCGGACCATTTCTGGCGCTGGTTGCAGCGCCGCGAGCCCGGCAAGCACGCCAGTAGTTGGACCTTCGTGCCTCGGCGCCTCTATGGTGTCTATCTCGAAGACGTTTTGCGCGAAGCGGGGAATCTGGTGCCAGGAAGGCTTCTGGTCCTGGCTGAGGAAGCGGTTGCGCTCGAAGAGACGCGCCAGGGCGTCGAATTGAAGTTGGCAAACGGCACGAGCCTCACCAGTCGCTGGGCGGCACTGGCTGTCGGCCATGAAACCCAGCCCGCCCGGGGCAGGGGTATTGCGGTACGTGTTGGCTCAGATCGCGACACACCACTCGACCCCGACGCGCCGGTCATGATTCTGGGGTCCGGCCTTAGTATGGTCGATGCCTGGGTTTCCCTGGCCGAGGCCCGGCATCGCGGACCAGTTACTGTCGTCTCCCGTAACGGTCTGCTGCCGAAGGGCCACAAGGATGTGCCCCCGCTCAGCATCGATGCAGCCGATGTACCCTTTGGAACCTCATTGACCTATCTGACGGGCTGGTTCCGAGACCTGGTCCGAAGCGAGGAAGCGCGGGGCGGGGACTGGCGCAGCGTGGTTGACGGCCTACGGCCCTATAATCAGCGACTTTGGCAGAGCTGGCCCATGCGCGAGAAGAAACAGTTCCTGCGCCACGTACGCCCGTGGTGGAACATTCATCGCCATCGCCTCCCACCGGATCTTTATGATGGGCTGGAGCGCGCTGTGCGCGCAGGACAGGTTCAATTGATTCCCGCCGAATTTGTGGGGATCGAGCGAAATGGTGATGGCGTCCGCGCAACGCTGCGCCCTCGCGGCACCAATGAGCGCAAGACCATGGATGTCGCGCGGGTCTACGATTGCGGTGGCGTTAGCGTCGATATTCGCGCCAGCGCCAATCCGCTGCTCCGATTCCTGGTGCAGTCGGGCGCGGCCCGTCCCGATCCAATGCATATCGGGCTCGATGTTGACGCCAACTCGGCGTTGATTGCCGCTGACGGGTCGGTATCCCAGCGAACCCGCGTCATCGGCCCTCTGACCAGAGGTCGGTATTTCGAAATCGAAGCCATTCCCGACATCCGTGTCCAGGCAGCCGCAATCGCCAAGTCTTTGCTTCATCCGGCCTGAAACGAAGCGTGCACGCAACAATACTTGCGGCAATTGACAAATTGGGAGAGCAATTTTCTAGAAGCGTGCGCGAACTTGTCGCGTCCCTGCCTTGAGAAACTCGACTGTGCAGCTAGATTTAGCGCGCACAACGAGGCCGATCAATGAAGCGACCTGCGATGCCTGAAAATGCCCATACGGGCACCGGATACGGGAGTGGACGATGACAGCGAGATTCCGCTTTCGCCAGCCCAGCGTTATTCCCGGTTTCGGACTCACCTTCGGTTTCACGCTGGCCTACTTCTCGATCATCATCCTGATCCCGCTCATCGCGCTGGTCCTGCGCGCAAGTGGAATTGGCTTTGAAGGGTTCTGGAAAGCCGCCACCGATGCGCGTGTGCTGGCGTCACTGCGCACGAGCTTTGTGACCGCCCTCTTCGCGGCCGCAATTAACGTCGTTTTCGGCACATTGATCGCGTGGGTGCTGGTGCGCTACCGCTTCCCCGGGCGGCGCATTTTCGACGCCATGGTCGATCTACCTTTTGCCCTGCCCACTGCTGTAGCCGGTATCGCTTTGACGGCGATCTATGCGCCCAATGGCTTTGTAGGCCAGTTGGTCGCGCCGCTTGGCTGGCGCATCGCCTACACTCCGGTCGGCATCGTTATTGCCATGATCTTCATCGGGCTGCCGTTCGTTGTGAGAACGATCCAGCCAATTTTGGAAGAAACCAGCAGGGAAGTGGAGGAGGCTTCGGCGACGCTTGGCGCCAGCCGCTTCCAGACGATTTCGCGTGTCCTTCTGCCCAGCCTTACCCCCGCCATTCTCACTGGCTTCGCGCTCGCCTTTGCCCGTGCGGTCGGCGAGTATGGCTCAGTCATCTTCATCGCAGGCAATATCCCCTTCGTTTCAGAAATTGCCCCGCTGCTGATCGTTATCCGACTGGAAGAATTCAACTACACCGGCGCCGCCGTCATCGCGACGGTGATGCTGCTCATCTCGTTCGTGATGCTTTTCGTCATCAATCTCATCCAGGCGTGGAGCCGCCGGAGGTATGGCTATGGCAGCTGATCTGACACGCCGGCGCTGGGTAGCGCCAACCAATGAACCCTTCTGGGTCCGGGCCCTGCTGGTGCTGATAGGCGTCGTTTTCATGGCGCTTTTTCTGGTAATGCCGCTGGTGGCAGTCTTCTCTGAGGCGTTCAGGCAGGGGTTTGAGGGCTTCGTGAAGGCGCTGCAGCAGCCCGACGCTCAATCTGCAATCCGCTTGACCTTGCTGGTTGCGGCCATTGCCGTGCCGCTCAATGTCATCTTCGGCATCGCGGCGTCCTGGGCCATCGCCAAATTCGAGTTCAAGGGCAAGGCATTCCTGATCACCCTCATTGACCTGCCATTCTCAGTGTCACCGGTGATTTCGGGGCTGGTCTATGTGCTGCTGTTTGGATCGGGCAGCATCCTGGGGCCGTGGCTCAAGGCGAACGGGGTCGAAATCCTCTTTGCGGTGCCCGGGATCGTGCTGGCGACGATCTTCGTTACCTTCCCCTTTGTCGCGCGCGAACTGATCCCGCTGATGCAGGACCAGGGCTCGGGCGACGAAGAAGCTGCGCTTTCGCTGGGCGCATCCGGCTGGCAGACCTTTTTCCGGGTTACGTTACCCAATATCAAATGGGGACTGCTCTACGGGGTGCTACTCTGCAACGCCCGCGCCATGGGCGAATTCGGTGCTGTGGCCGTGGTGTCGGGGAAAATCCGTGGCCAGACCACCACGATGCCGCTGCAGGTCGAAATGTTCTACAATGAATACCAGGGAACTGCCGCTTTTGCGCTGGCCTCGCTGCTGGCCCTCTTGGCACTGGTCACCTTGGTTCTGAAAACCGCGCTGGAATGGCGCTTCGGCGACGAGCTGGCCGCGACCGGCCGCGGGCACTGACAGGAAGAATTATGGACGTACGGGTAGACCATGTTCGCAAGGAATTTGACCGGTTTCCGGCCTTGCACGACGTGTCGCTGGATATTCACTCCGGCGAGTTGATCGCTCTTCTGGGGCCCTCAGGCTCAGGAAAGACCACGCTGCTCCGACTGATCGCCGGGCTGGAGCGCCCCACCGCCGGAAAGATTTTTTTCGGCGACGAGGATGCATCAGAAAAGAGCGTCCAGGAGCGCAATATCGGCTTTGTGTTCCAGCACTATGCGTTGTTCCGTCATATGACGATCCTCGAAAACGTCTCCTTCGGCCTCAAGGTGCGCCCACGCTCCAGCCGTCCTGCGGCAGGCGAGATTCGCAAACGCGCGATGGAGCTCCTGGATCTGGTTCAGTTGTCCGGCCTCGAAAAGCGCTATCCCAACCAGCTCTCTGGCGGTCAGCGCCAGCGTGTCGCGTTGGCTCGCGCGCTTGCCATCGAACCGCGCGTATTGCTGCTCGACGAACCTTTTGGCGCCCTCGACGCTCAGGTGCGCCGCGACCTGCGCAAATGGCTTCGTGAAATCCACGACCGAACCGGCCATACGACGGTTTTCGTTACCCATGACCAGGAAGAAGCGCTGGAACTAGCCGATCGCCTCTGCGTCATGAGCCAGGGGCGTATCGAACAAGTCGGTTCGCCTGATAGCGTTTACGACACGCCGACATCTCCCTTCGTCTTCGGCTTTATCGGCGAATCGTCCGAGCTTCCCGTCAATGTCGACAAGGGCGATATCTGGCTGGGTGACCGGCCCATCGGTATCTCGAGCCCGGAAGCCTCCGGCGCCGCGCGGCTCTTCTTCAGGCCGCACGACATTGAGCTCGTTGACAATGGGGCAGGGCTGGCCGGCGTCGTCGCAACCAGCCGTCGCGTGGGCGGCACCCGGCGCGTTGAGCTTGATATCGGCGGGGCAGGGCACCGTGTGGAGATCGACCTGCCTTTTGATCACCCAGCCGGCGAGCGCACGCAGATCGCCTTCCGCCCAAAGCGCTGGACCCTTTTCCCGCCCGCCTGAAAGCGGGACCGTTAGGCAGTGAGAACACGCCGAGATGCGGCGTGTTCGTCACGCTGTCACGACTAATAGCGCCTGAACGAAAAACCCCGACGTCCTGAGACGCCGGGGTTGATTGGTCGGAGTAGCGTGATTCGAACACGCGACCCCCTGCTCCCGAAGCAGGTGCCGACAGAGAAAAGCCCGGAAAACCGGGCTTTTTGTTTTCGGAAATGCCCCAATAATCCGCTTTTGTTCCGCTAACCCTGTCGGTGGCCTGTCGGTGGAAAGCGGTTTGGTCGCTTGGTGTCAGCGCACGAAAGCATCGCAGCTTTGCGCCGGTTCCGGCACCTCGCGACCCAAGTTCATGCAAAGAGTTCGGATATTGGTGCCGACCAGGTCTCCGAAGTTCTTGTCGCTTCGAAGCTCGATGATCTTCCCGTTTAGCGAACCAATGATGTTGTCGAGGGCGGCTCCGATAATGCGCTTGCGGCCCGAGGCCGAGGTGAAACCCAGATCGACCATAAACCTATCCAGCGCCTGCGCGTCGAGCTCCGCCAATGAAGTCGCTTGACCCAAATAATATGAAAATTCATCCGTCGTGCGCCGGTCTAGCATCGTGGGCATTACGTCGTAGCGTGGCGTTGTCCTGATCTTGCCGCCGGGCAGGTGAAAGAGCGCAAAGTTCTTCGCATGCCCATCCACATTTCCAAGGAGTATGTCGAAGAGAGTGATGTGCAGAAACCTGAGGCGCTCCTCAGCCGGATTGTTCGTCCGATTCAGGATGCTCCTGACGGCAGCTACGTTGTAGCCGTCAGCTCCGCGCTCTGGCCGTTGATACTTGTGACGAGTCGGCAAGCCCAATGCCTGACAGAAGTCCTCCTGGTGCACCCTCGTTACAAGCGCATTCTCAACACGGCGGTCGAAACGTTCGACTAAGAGAACCGGGACGCCGTCGATTTCGAGAAGTTTGGTTATGGCTGTATCGAACCGGCCGGACGATAAGCCCATAGCGATGTGCTCTCGTCTGGCATCGTGCTCATGGCGCTCCTGGGGGACTTTTAGGATATGCGTTGTCGGCGCTCCGTTCAGCGGCTCGGCGAAGGTGCCGTCGGGAAGGACGGTTATGGCGATCTTGCTCTGGACGCCAGCAAGAGGAGATGGGTCTATCACCTCCTCCGGTAACGGTTCGCGCTTGTAGAGCGCTTCGACAATTGCCTCAATTTCTCGGTCGCTATAGGGCCGGTAGTCTTGATCTAACCTACCCGGCACTTTTGTTGCAGGCGCGCCAGGCGGCAAAACCGAGACCGCCCCGGCGCAGTCTTTGCCAAGGTGTAAGAGGATGCCGACAATGTCGTCGTTAGACAGTCGGTATTTGGCGATTATATCAGCCCGTGCACTGTCCCGCTCTTGAAGCAGATTGTCGAAATAGGCTCGGGTGGCGAAATCGTCGAAGCCATTTCGGTCCAAAGGGAAAGACAGAGAAAGGGGGAGAGCATCGGGTCGATCTAGGTAGGACTCAGCGTAGGCGAAGCGTGTTGCGCCACGGTCGTCAGATGAGAGATGACCAATGACCTCTTCAAAGCCATCCAGACGAACGTCGAGCTGCATTAGCGGTGCCTCAGTTGCAGATCGATCCCCAGTGCGGTCAGCACCTGGAGCACTTTGCCAAACTCCGCGCTCGCCTTCCCATTTTCGAGTTCCGAAACGAAGCGCCGACCAACACCAGCCAAGTCAGCAAACTGCTGCTGGGAGTAGCCATGTGCTTTGCGAGCGTAACTAATGGTGTTGCCAAGTTCTTGAGTGGATCGCACCACAACCGGCCCCGGATAGGTATTTTCGTTCACGGTTGAAACTCCCTGAGAAGTGTTCCCGATCGGGAGCAATACCTTAATTCGTGTTGGAGAACAATCGTCTTGCACCCGTTCGGGAGCATTAAGAGTTAGATAGGTATTTTGTTCCCGAACGGGAGCGACGACGTCGAGTTATCATAGCTTGATCTCATGCTGCTTTCCTGCCGCTCA